>JAFDXB010000220.1 GCA_018268175.1 Bacteroidota bacterium
TATAGCAGGAGATTCACTTTCAGTAAATTTCAATTTTATCAACCGTAGTGATTTAAATATTTCAGACATTCAATGCGGCTTTAAAACTGAGTATGCAGACATTAAAGCTTTTGCTGTAGCAGAAATTGCGCCTACGAATATTAATTTAAATAAGCAGTATAATTCCATCCCCGGTTTTAAGATAGATATCACACAACCTTTTTGGCTTCAACATCCAAAAGAAACAGGAGCTTTTACAATACCGGATCAACAAAAAAGAATTCTGCCGGCTTATGATGATTTCAAAATTTGGTTTTCCTTCAAAATAAATGGAGAAAATTACAAATACTATTTTCCTCTTCAATACAAATTTGTTGATCCTGTAAGAGGTGAAATTTATCAGCCTTCAATTTTTACAAATCCTCTGGAAGTAGCGCCCATCAACGATATCGTAACAAACAAAGTAACTTATAATTATAAATTCAACCTTCCCGGCAAGGAAAATATTAAAATCAAATTAAGCAACAGTAATAAAGTTTTAATTGATACTATCATCGGCGGAGCAATGCCTAATATTGAATATACATTTGCTTTAGGCAAAAATGAAAATTCAAATATTTATTCCACTGCAATATTAAGTTCGTCTCCCCAAAAATCGTTTTCAGAAAAATTAATTAAAATAAATTATTCTCATATTCCTGAATTGTTTTATCATAAAACAGATACAGTAAGGATAATACCAGCAAACATAAAAATTGTTGGAAAAAATATTGGATATATAAAAGGCGCTGCCGATAAAATTCCGGAGGCACTCAAGCTTCTCGGATATGAAGTAGAGTTTCTTTCAGAAAAAGATGTAATGAATAGCGACCTTTCAAAGTTTGATGCTATTATTACAGGTATCAGAGCATATAATACTCTCAATTGGATCAATGACGCATATACCCCTTTGATGAAATATGTAAACAACGGAGGTTTGCTTGTTGTACAGTACAACACCAATAACAGGCTTGCTGCAATAAATAATAAAATCTTTCCTTTCAATTTTACAATTTCGCGAAGCAGGGTAACAGATGAAACGGCAAAAGTTAATTTCAATTTGCCAGACGATCCTATGCTAAATTTCCCTAACAAAATTACTTCTGCTGATTTTGAAAACTGGATACAGGAACGTAGTATTTATAATGCAGAAAACATTGATCCTGCTTATAAAAAAGTGTTAGGCATGAAAGACCCCGGTGAGCAAATGCAGGATGGAAGCCTTATTTGGGCTAATTATGGGAAAGGCAGACTCGTATATACAGGTTTAGTTTTTTTCCGTGAATTACCCGCTGCTATCACAGGAGCATACAAACTTTTTGCAAACATCATAGCAAATCCAAATTCTATCAACAAATAAATAATTGATGTGCATTTTATTGACTGGATAGTTTTAATATCAGTATTACTTGCTATAATCCTTTACGGAATATATAAAAGTAAAACAACCCGCGATCTCGACGGTTATTTTTTAAGCAACAGAAGTTTACCATGGTTCTTGGTATTAATGAGTATCATGGGAACTCAGGCAAGTGCAATTACTTTTTTAACGGGGCCTGGGCAAGCATATTCCGACGGAATGCGATTTGTGCAATATTACTTTGGGTTGCCTTTGGCGATGATTGTAATTAGTTATGTTTTTGTGCCGGTATATACAAAGTTAAAAGTATATACAGCTTACGAATTCTTAGAGAACAGGTTTGATTTAAAAACCCGCTCATTAACCTCATTTTTATTTTTGCTTTCAAGAGGATTAAGCACAGGAGTCAGCATCTATGCACCATCTTTGATTCTTAGCTCAATTATGGGATGGAACATTTACATCACCAATATAATAATGGGTGGCGTGTTAATAATTTATACAATGAGTGGCGGCGCAAAGGCAGTAGCTTATACTCAGGTTTTGCAAATGTTAATTGTCTTTATTTCTCTTTTTATAGTGGGTTTTATAGCAGTAAAACTATTACCGGGCAATATGGGTTTTAGTGGTGCGATAAAAGAAGCAACACAATTAGGAAAAATGAATGTAATAACCAGCGGCAGGCTGCCGGATGGGAGTTTCGACTGGAAAGACAAATACAATATCTGGAGTGGAATAATAGGAGGTTTTTTTCTTGCATTAAGTTATTTTGGAACAGACCATAGTCAGGTGGGAAGATATTTAACTGCAAAAAATGGAAGCGAAAGCAGGAAAGGATTATTAATGAATGGGGTTGTAAAAATCCCCATGCAGTTTTTTATTCTATTGTTAGGAGTTTTAATATTCGTTGTTTACCTCTACAAAAAAGCTCCTGTTTTTTTTGATGAAACAAGAATGGAGTTAGCAAGTGCAACAAAATTTGGCCCGCAGTTAAAAGCAATTGAAGGTAATTATAATGTGGCAATAGCCGATGGGAACCGCGAAGCTGCAAACATGTACAGGGAAGAATATAGAACAGTGCTAACGCAGGCACTTCCATATAGTAATGGTAATGACAACAATTATATTTTTTTACGATTTGTGAAAGACAATCTGCCGATAGGTTTGATAGGGCTGTTGTTTGCTGTAATATTTCTTGCGGCATGGGGAAGTATTGCAGCAGCATTAAATTCGTTGGCAGCATGTACCATGGTAGATTTTCACAAGAAATTTTTTGTAAAAAAGGATACCAATTTTCATGAATACAAAGTTTCGCAGTGGTACACGTTTGGCTGGGGAGTTTTTTGTATAGCAATAGCAATGTTTGCACATAATATCGGCAATAGTTTAATTGAAACTGTAAATATCCTTGGTTCCATTTTTTATGGAGTTATTCTTGGAATTTTCCTTGTTGCTTTTTGGATAAAATGGATAAAGCGAAATGCAGTTTTTGTAGCGGCATTGTTTAGTCAGGTTATAATTATTATAATTTACAAAATGGACATTATTTCATTTTTGTGGTTAAATGTGATTGGAGCGCTGTTGGTGATTATTTTGGGGATTTTTCTTCAGGTTTTATTTTCGGCGGCTAAAGTGAAAATAAGAAGAGAATAATTTTTTTTATATCGGTTATCATATAGAATCGTTTCGGACTTATCTCTTTATTTATAAACTTGAATCTTGGCCCATGAAATGAAATGTTGAATAGCAAAAGCAATTTTTAAGTGACTATGATGTCCATATTTAATATAATTTTTGCCGCCTTTAAGAAGGGCTATCTTGATTCAGAAAATGAAGATATTCCTGTTTTTCCGCCTCTGTTGGTGTTCCTCAAAAGCCGGCACCGCTTGGCCACACAATCAGCTCCCCATTAGACCTCACTATTAAAAAGATAATCTATATTTTTTATACTTTCCAATCCAAATTTATTTTCCTCATTAATTACTTTTCCCTTTAATCCTCAAAAATTTTACGCCGCCGCCGTCGTGTGTTTTCACCGACGGCTAAAAGTTATGACTGCATCGTATATAGCCATATTTTGTACTACTTTACTTAATTGACAATCCTGAACTCATTTCGAAATGCAAAGTGGATAAAATAGACAGATAATATCAGATTTGGAAACGTAATTCTCTTTCTATTGAACTTTTTACTGAAGATTTATATCATCAGAAGGTATTTCACATTATGATCCGTAAAGGTTGGAATGTGTGCTTTTCCTGAAGATTATCAATTTTCATCTGCGGGGTTTTACCAAAATGGAATTGATCATTTTAATTTGTTTCCCTGATAAGAATACGTTTAAACTGTAATGTTTTATTTTCAAATTATATTTGAATTAATTTGGTAAACATGTATCGGCAACAATGTGAGCCGTTGGTGATAACACCAAA
>JAFDXB010000221.1 GCA_018268175.1 Bacteroidota bacterium
CATGTTATTGAGGTTACTTCACAAAAAGATTTTAAGCCTGCTTACAAAGTTGCTTATATGGCAAAAGAAATTATTCCAAGCGACGCAACAATTAATGAGGCAAGTGCAAAAGCTGACAGGGCTTCTTCTCACGCAGGATTTAAAACCCTTGGTGAATATGCTGCTAAAAATGGACTGGAGCTAATTAAAAATCCGGTGGTTACAAAGGAAAACGATTATATGATTGGGCAATTTTCTGATGCCCGACCACTGGTTCAATGGGCTAATTCCGCCAAAGTTGGCGAAGTAAGCGAGCCATTTAGTTTGGGTGATTATTATGTAGTTGCAACAGTTGATAAAAAAGTTGAAGAAGGCACACAAGATGCGGCAACAGCAAGGCCCGGCGCTGAACCTATTGTAAGAAACGAGAAAAAGGCAGACCTCATTATTAAAAAGACCGGCGAAAATCCAACACTTGAAGCTGCTGCCGCTGCTTACAACAAACAAGTAATGCAAGCAGGCCAAGATTCTTCTCTTACAATGAGCAGCCAGGTTGTAAATGGTATAGGTATTGAACCAAAAGTTATAGGCGCTTCTTTCAACAAAGATTATCAATCAAAACCATCTCCTGCTTTTGGAGGTGCAACAGGTGTATTTGTTGTAAAAATAAACTCAATTCAGGCGAAAGCCGCTGCTGATGCAGAAACTGAGGCACAACAAATAAAAAACAAACTTGGTGCAATGAGAACTCAAAACAACGGTTGGTATGAAAGCCTACGCAGCCAGGCAAAAATAAAAGATTACAGAAGTAAACATTTCTAATAACTTTAAAGCTGCAACCGAAATTGCAGCTTTTTTTTAAATACGAAATGATATGGAAACAATAAGGAATAAAGTTGCAGAAAGTGGAATAATAACAATTGACCCTGAATTATTTTATCCTTCCTCTGAAGTAGTTGAGTTTGATTTAAAACCTTTTCTTTTCCGTGAACTGATTTTAAAAGAAAAAGACTTTCGCGAAAGCTTAAAGAATTTTGATTTTTCTGCTTACGCAGGAAAAAACGCAGCTATCTTTTGCAGTGTTGATGCAATAATTCCGGTATGGGCATTTATGCTCGCAGCTTCGTACTTACAACAATGTACTAATGTGGTTTTCGGCAATAAACAAGCAGCAACCGAAAAAATTATTTTAGAAAATTTAAGCCGGATTAATCTGCAAGATTATTCAGGAAAGAGAATTGTAATTAAAGGTTGCGGCGAAAAGGACATTCCACCGTCTGTGTATGTAAAATTAACTTCAATGCTTCAACCTATAGCCAAAAGTTTAATGTACGGTGAACCATGCAGCACAGTTCCGGTTTTTAAAAATTAAAACCAGCCTCTTTTTTTAAATATAATTACCATCGCCACAGGCACCAAAAGCATAATTGCAACTGAAATATAAAACCCCCATTGATTATGCAGCAACGGTATGCGGTCGAAGTTCATTCCAAATATACCGCCGATAACTGCTGCCGGAGCCATTAAGCAAGTAACAATCGCAATCACTTTCATAACCTCATTAAGCCTGAGGTTAACATTGTTGAGGTATAAATCCTGAAGGTTAATTAAAAGATCTCGATAATTTTCCGAAAGGTCGTTTGCCTGAATTATATGGTCGTAAACATCTTTAAAATATTTTTCGGTATTCTCAGCAATCATATCCGAATCACTTCGAATAATACTGCTTATCATTTCTCTTACAGGAGCAATATTTCGTTTTAAAACAATCATCTCCTTGCGCATATCATTTATTTTGCCTAAGCTTTCTTTATTTGAAAATCTTAAAATTTCATCCTCCAAGGTTTCAATATTGTCGCCAAGCTTTTCCATCACCACAAAATAATGGTCAACTATTGCATCAAGTATTGAGTAAAATAAAAAGTCGGCCCTGTTCAATCTTATTTTGCTGCCCGGCACTTTTATTTTATCTCTTACCACACTAAAAACATCTCTTTCTCCTTCTTCCTGGAAAGTAAGGACAAAATTTTTGCCCAGAACAATGCTGATTTGTTCGGGGTCAACAGTGCAGCTCTCTTCATTATAAAAAAGCATATTCAGTAAGCAAAAAAGCAGATTGTTTAAATCATCCATTTTCGGCCGCTGGCCGATGCTTAAAATATCTTCGGTAATAAGGGAATGAATTCCGAAAATTGAGCTAACAGTTTCAACCTCTTCTTTTGAAAGCCCGTAAATATTAATCCAGGAAATATTTAATTCATTTTCCGGCTTTTTTAAGGTAGAAACATTTGATATCCTTTCGAAAGAAAAAGATTCCCTGCTATACGTAAAAACATCAACTTTGGCATTAAGCGGTAAAGGCCGCTGAGGCGGAACGGTAGGGTTAACCTTCAATACCGCACGAGATTCTTTTTTACCAAAGACGAGTTTTTTTATTGAATTTTTCTTTTTGCCCATTAAAATGATGCACTTTTGGGATACCGCGGAAAAGGAATTACATCGCGAATGTTTGTCATTCCGGTTACAAATTGTACCATTCTTTCAAAACCCAGTCCGAAACCTGAATGAACGCAAGTACCGAAGCGCCTTGTATCAAGATACCAATCAAGTTCTTTTACCGGAATATTCATGCTATTCATTCTTTCTAAAAGCACATCAAGCCTTTCTTCACGTTGTGAGCCACCAACAATTTCACCAATTCCGGGAGCTAAGATATCCATTGCGGCAACTGTTTTTCCGTCATCGTTCACCCGCATGTAAAAACTCTTAATATCTTTTGGGTAATTGTAAATAATTACCGGTTTTTTAAAGTGTTTTTCAACAAGGTACCGCTCATGTTCACTTTGCAAGTCAACTCCCCATTCGTTTATCAGGTAATTAAATTTCTTCTTTTTATTATAATTGCTGTTTTTTAAAATTTCAATTGCCTCAGTATATGAAATTCTCTCAAAATTATTTTCAAGTACGAATTTTAATTTCTCCAAAAGAGGCATACTTCTATCAGCTTCGGGTTTTGATTTCTCCTCTTCCTTAAGCCTTTCTGAAAGGAAGTTGATATCATCAGCATTATTTTGCAGCGCATAAGAAATTATATATTTAATAAATTCTTCGGCAAGGTTCATATTGTCTTCAAGGTCGTAGAAAGCCATTTCGGGTTCAATCATCCAAAATTCCGCCAGATGGCGGGTTGTATTACTGTTTTCAGCTCTAAATGTTGGCCCGAAAGTGTAGATATTGCCAAAAGCAGTAGCGGCAAGTTCACCCTCAAGCTGGCCGCTAACGGTAAGGTTTGTGCTTCTTCCAAAAAAATCATCTTTATAATTAATGTTTCCATCATCGCCTACGGCGGAACCATCGAGCGGTAAAGTGGTAACTTTAAACATTTCGCCGGCTCCTTCGGCATCGCTTGCCGTAATAATAGGAGTATGAACGTAAATAAAATCGCGTTCGTTAAAAAATTTGTGAATTGCAAAAGAGAGCGAATTTCTTACCCGGAAAACAGAAGCAAAGGTTTTGGTTCTGAACCTTAGATGAGCAATTTCCCTTAAAAATTCGAGGCTGTGTTTTTTAGGTTGAAGAGGGAATACTTCAGCATCGCATTCGCCAAGTATTTCAATAGTTTCGGCTTTAATTTCAATTGCCTGTCCTTTTCCCTGAGAAGGAATAACATGCCCGGTTGCTTTAATACAAGCGCCTGTATTTATTTTTTTAAGTAAATCATCATTAAAAGATCCTAATTCAGCAACAATTTGAATATTTTCATTGGTACTTCCATCGTTGAGAGCTATAAACTGATTATTTCTAAAGGTTTTAACCCATCCCATAACAGTAGTAGTAAAGCCGGATTTTTCTTCGGATAATAATTTTTTAATTGGTGTTTTGATATTGTACATATGCTATAATTGAAGATTGCAAATATAGAATAAGCAACTAAGCTGCAAAAAAGCAAAATAAACGAACATTTTTGGGGATAAGTGGTGGATATAAATAGCAATAAATTTTATTGTGGATGAAAAAAAATTTAATTTTTCATTAAAAAAGTTTTGTTAAATAAAAAAGGTTTAAATACATTTACTATTCCAATTGAATATCCTGATAAAACAAAACAGTTTTTTTCACATAATTTTTTGTTGTTTTTGGCACCGCGCCTATTGTTTATATTAAAATTTTAAACACATGAGTTTTTCTACCAGCACACCTAAAACGGGTACGTTTTTCAAAGGGATTTTGACGACGGTAACAGCAATGATAATGCTGTTATTTGCAGGAAATGTTAATTCTCAAATACTATTTTCGGAAAATTTTGAAAGTGGTACTGCAACCGGTTGGACCATTATTAATGCCGGAAGTGGAGAAAATTGGCTAGTTTCAAATGCTACTGACTACCCTCCTCAAATGAGTGGGTCAACTTATTATTTAAAAGCAAAATGGAACAGTAGCAATGCCATGAATACCTGGGCAATAACTCCGGGAGTAACATTAAATGCCGGGCAAACTTATTCCTTGGGTTTTAATGTTGGAACGGCAGGTACAGGTAGTTATGTAGAGTCTTTAAAAGCAACAATAGGAACTTCTGCAACAGTAGCGGCTCAAACAACAACATTGTTGAACTTGCCAAGTTTAACAAGTTCATCGTTAGATTTCGTTTCAACAACATTTACTGTTCCCACTACGGGAACTTATTATTTTGGTTTTAATGGATATTCTATTGCTAACCAATTTTATTTAGCAATGGATAATGTGAAAATTTATATTCCTGTATTTGCAGATGCAGCTCCAATAAATTTTTCAACAACGTCCGTTACTCAATCAGGAATGACCTTAAACTGGGTGGATAATTCAACTAATGAAACCTCGTTTAAGGTTTTTCGTTCTACCGATAATGTAACCTTCACTCAGGTAGGCGCAGCAATTCCAAGTACAACAACAGCAACAACAGGAACTGCATATACTTCAGCTCAAACCGGATTAACTGCAGGTGTTACATATTATTATAGGATAGTAGCAACTGCCGATGCAGATTCTCCTTTCTTAACCGGAAGTCAAGCAACCCTTCCTCCGGGAAATGTTACCTCAATTACTTCCGGATCATGGAGCGCGGCTTCAACATGGTCATCAGGCGCTGTACCAACCGCCTTTGATAATGTAACAATTTCCGATGGCCATACAGTAACTATAGATGCAAACGGAGTGGCATTATCATTAACAGTAGGTTCGGGAAGCGGAAGCGCTGCAATATTGCAACACGATGCAGTGGCTACCGCAAGAACTTTAACAGTTAGCGGTGATATGGTAATTAATTCAAACGGAACATATAAATCCGGAGCATCAGCTTCAGCAACACATACTTTGTCTGTGGGCGGAAACTTTAATATAAACGGCACGGGTGTTTTTAACGCACTTGCTTCAACAAATAATAAAATCAATATAACTTTTACCGGGGCAACAAATAACAGTTTTACAACATCAGCAACTTCAACAACAACTTTAAATGTTGTTACTGTAAATAAACCTGCCAACGGAACTACAAAATCAATTTTAGATTTTAATCCGGGAGTTTTATATAATACAGCCGCATCGAGAGGATTTACAATTACGGCAGGTATTTTAAAAATTTCAGGTACTGCAACAATTTCTGATAAAGTCTTTAGTTCAACATCATATTCTATTCCGACGGCCGGTGGATTTTGGCTGAACAATGCGAATTTCACTGTGACAGGCCAAGCTGCAAGCCCAACTAACACAGGTTTATTAAGAATTTCTTCGGGAACATTTAATATTGGATCTGCTTCAGGAAATTCAATGTCAGGATCTACAGGTGAATACGAAATTCTTGGAGGTACAGTTAATATAGCTGGAAGAATAACATGCTCAGGTGCAGGTAAATTTACACAGTCCGGTGGTGTAGTTAATGTAACAACTGTTGGAAATTCATCCTCATCTAGTGGAGGACTGGATTTTTCTTCAACTAGTTCTGTAATTAATATTTCGGGAGGTGTAATAAATCTGGTTTTACCAAGTACAGCAAGTACCCCAATTGATATTAGGTTTGCAGCATCAGATGCTAATATTTCTTACACCGGCGGAAAAATTGTAGTTGGAACTCCAACAACTCCTGCCGGAAGCATTTTCAGGCTTGCTAATAATTTGCCGGCAATAGAAGTTACTAATAATACAACAGCAGCATTTTACAATAGCAGTTCATCAAGCTACAACCTCCTATATAAGGATATAACTGTAAACGTAGGTTGTACACTTGATATGAATGGCTATTTTAATGTTTTGTTGCAAAATCTTATAAATAACGGAACATTAAAAGGAGACAAAACCGGTTCAAGATTATATTTTGGAGGTACAACTGCTCAAACTTACAGCGGTACAGGAACAGTTGCTGCTAACTTCCTAAGTTTAGATGTTGACAATCCTGCCGGATTAACAATTAACTCAACACAGCAATTCCAAACTGCAAGGATAATTTTATTTACAGGAGGAATTACAAATGCAAATAAAATTACATTAGGTTTTGGTGGAACAAGCGCTGCAACAGTTCAAATTGGAAATACAACCACTCCAACCGATGCAGGCGTATTGGATCAGGCACCAACCTTTAATATTGGATCAGGTGGCCAGGTTATCAGCTATTTGAGAACCACAAATCCAAGAACAATCGGAAATGAGGTTAACCCAACCAGGATACTTACCAACCTTACACTTGATGATAATGTAAATGATATTACATTAACCGGTGGCGATTTAACGGTTTCTAATGTTCTTACCTTAACAAATGGTAGAATAATAACAGGCTCAAACTTACTGAAAGTAACAAATAGCGCTGCCTCATCAATTGTAAGAACAAATGGATATGTTCAAGGCCAGTTTGCACGCCAAATTCCGGCAAGTTCCGGAGGTACGGTTGATTATCTTTTCCCTATCGGGAAGTCTGCTTACAACCCATTAGAGTTGAAAAAAGTTAATACTCTTGCTTTGGGTACGGTTACCATTAAAGCGGAGGTATTCGACGGAAATGCAGGCGGAACTCCCGGTAGCATGATAGGCGCCGTAAGCACAACAAGATATTGGTCAGTAAATATCCTAGACGGAGCATCAAACTTTAATAATGCAATTATTAAATTAAACGATACTCGCGGTTCTTTTGATGTTATTGGATCAAGTGCAACAGCAAATGGAGCGTATAGCCTTGTAGGAACTTTCCCTGCAACACTTACCGCTACATCAATTGAAAGTAACGCACTTTCGCCTGTTACAAATATTTCAGGATTTTATTTAATGGCAAATGCAGCTTCACCTTCAATCAGCGATGTTACAATGACACCTTCAGGTACCCAATGTACAAATGTTGCAAGAACAATTACGGCAACCGTTACACCGGGTGGAGCAGCAGTTTCAAGCGTTGTATTGAAATATATGGTTAACGGCGGAAGCGAAACTTCAGTTTCAATGACAAATACTTCGGGTAACATCTGGACAGGAACAATTCCTACCGTTACACCATCAAACGGAACAGTAACCTGGACATTAACTGCTACAGATGCATCAGACCTTGTAAAAACATATACAGGCACATCTTATAAAGATGAACCTTTATCTGCTGTATCAATAACAGCAAGTGCGGCGCCAACAACAATTTGCGCAGGCTCTCAGGTTAAATTATATAACACATTAACAGGAAATAAGCCTGATTTAGGTGAAGGAACTTCAACTTCAACATCTGCCGCAACAGATCCTTTCTACCATGGATGGGGCGGTGCTAAAACTCAGCATATTTATACTGCCGCTGAATTAATGGCAAAAGGATATACTGCAGGAAATATTACTTCAATTACATTGAATGTAGGTTCTGTAGGTTCACCACTTTCTTCATTTACTATTAGCATTGGCAATACCACACAGTCTGCAGCCACTTCAACAGCAATTTCAGGTTTAACTGAAGTTTACTCAAATGCTTCTCAGTCATTTACAACAGGACTGAATACATTTATTTTCAGTACTCCATTTGCTTGGAACGGCACATCAAATATTGTGGTATCTTATTGCTTCAGCAACAATAACTCCGGCGGAACATCCACTTCTGTTTATTATGATGCAGCAGGATTTACTTCTTCAATGGCATTATATGCAGATAATAAGTCAGCAGCGGTTATTTGCCCTGCAACTACAACAACAGAAATAGGCTCAGGTTCTAATTCAACTACATCAAACAGACCTAACACAATTTTCGGCTTAACAAACGGATTTAGTGTTACATCATATTCATGGAGTGACGGCTCCTCAGTTATAGGAACTACAGATACTATTTATGTAAATCCGGAAATAAATACTAGTTATACATCAACAATAACGTTCAACAATGGATGTACTAAATCATCTCCGGCAACAGCAATTACTGTAAATCCTCTTCCGGCAGCTCCAACAATTGTAAATGCGTCAAGCCAATGCGGATTGGGAACTCCGGGTATAGTTATGAGCGGAGCAGGAAGCGGTGAAACATACAGATGGTACTTAGCATCAACAGGTGGAACTGCCATTAGCGGCCAATCAGCAGCATCATTGTCTGATTATGAAATAAATACAACAACAACATTCTATGTTGCCTTATACAACGGAACATGTGAAAGTCTAAGGACTGCCGTAACTGCAACGGTATCAACACCGGATGCAATAAGCATCTCTGCAGGAAATCCTAACACATGTGCCAACAGTTCATTAGTGTTAACTGCAACTAGCCAGGGTACAACACAAAATTATACTTACACATGGAGTGCTTCACCTGAAGCCGGAAGCGGAATTACCGGAACTTTAACCGGAAGCTCTATTTCTATGAATCCATCGGCCGCAGGTACATATTCATATACTGTTATCGGCGTTGACGGCGGTTGTACGGCATCAGCAACTCTAAATTATACCATAACTGCAAACCCAATTGTAGTTACATCTTCTTCAGCCACAGGAACAGTTTGTGCAGGTACAGCAGTAGATTTAACTGCATTAACACAAGTTGTATCCAATGTAAATGGTACAATTGGAGCCGGTGCATCAAGTACCTCTTCAGGAGGAAGTCCTTTTTATTCTCTTTATGGAGGTCATAAAACTCAGGTTATATATACTGCCGCTGAATTAACAGCTGCAGGTCTTTCTGCAGGAAATATTACATCACTTACTTTTGATGCAGGTACTACTGTTCCAACCCAACATACTTATAAAGGGTTTGCGGTAGGAATTGGTGCAACTACCAATTCAACCTTTACAACTCCTGCAACTGCACTTTCAACAACAACAATTTTTACCGGAACCGGAACAGGAAATTCCTATACCCTGGTTACAGGATTAAATACTATTACATTTACCACACCCTTCTATTGGGATGGAACATCTAATATTGTGGTTTCATTCTGCTACAGCAATAATGATGGTGGGTCAACAGCAGATGATGGAACTGTAAAAACTGACACAAAAACTAATGCGGTTTTCTATTTGTATTCCGACAATAAAACACCTGCTCAAATTTGTGAAGCAACAGTGTCAGGTGATTTAACAACGGCTTATGCTTATGTTGGTTCCAGCAGAATGAAAATGACATTTGCTGGAATGGGTATTACCAATGGTGTAGGAACAAATACCTACGTATGGAATCCGGGGAACATCAGCGGTAATGCTGTAACCGTTAATCCAACAACAACCACTACTTATACAGTTACTGTAACTGATCCAACAACAACATGTTCAACAAATTCCGATGTTACCGTAAATGTTAGGCCATTACCTAATCCGGTATCGGGTGCTGTTCCATCAACACAATGCGGACCGAGAGTTCCAACAATTCTGGCAACAGGCGGAGCACCGGGAACATACAACTGGTATTTAACACCTACCGGTGGAACACCAATCACAGGAGAGCATAATGGAGAATTGGGTTCTTATAGTATTTCGGAAACAACAACATTCTATGTTGCAATTTCTGACGGAACATGCGAAAGCACAAGAACTCCAATAACAGCAACAGTAAATAACCCTGATCAGGTTTCAATATCAACAGACGCATTAACTTGCGCAAACAGCAATTTAACTTTAACTGCTGTTCAAACAGGTACAACTCAAAACTATACTTATACCTGGACTGCAACACCGGAAGCGGGCAGCGGAATCACAGGATCTGTAACCGGAACATCTGTTACAATTAATCCAACAGCAGCAGGAACATATACTTACAACCTAACTGCTATTGATGGCCAGTGTACAGCTCTTGCCAGCACAAGTGTTACAGTTAATGCATTACCGGTTTTAAATGTTAGCGCAACTGAAACAACGGTATGTAATGGTACTGAAGTTACTCTAACAGCAACTACCACTACTTATGCAGATGTTACTGCTACAATTGGATCAGGCGCTAATACAACTTCAGGATTAGGAAGCCCATTCTATTCTAACTATGGAGGTTATAAAACACAATTTATACTTACTGCATCTGAATTAACAGCTGCGGGATTATCAGCAGGAAATATAACTGCATTAAACTTTGAAGTCGGAACATTAGGAACAAACCATACCTACAAAGAATTCAGAATCGGCATGGCAGCAACTGCATCATCTTCTTTTGAAAGCACTGCTCTTCCTACATCAACTGTATATACCGGAACACTTGCAAATAACGCATTTTCACCTGTTGCAGGCGTAAATACAATAACCTTTGCAACTCCATTCTATTGGAATGGAACATCAAATGTTGTAATATCATTCTGCTACAGCAATAATGATGGCGGAGGTTCTGCAGATGACACTTCTGTAAAAACTGACGCTTCAACCGGTAAAACATTTGTTGTGTATGACGATAATGAAACAGCCGCCGCTATATGTGCAGCTACAAACGGCACTGATGGAATAAGCGGATACACTTCTTCTCCTTCAAACAGAATGAAGATTTCATTAAACGGAACAGGCGCAACAACAAATGCAGGTAATCTAAATTATTCATGGAATCCGGGTGGATACACAACAAACGTTGTAAATGTTACCCCATCTGAAACTACTTTATATACTGTAACAGGAACTAATCCTATTACCGGTTGCTCTAATTCTGCAACTGTAAACATTACAGTTAACCAGTTGCCTGCAGAACCGGTGGCAATACCATCAGAACAATGCGGTACTGCAATTCCTGATGCATTTGTAATTAGCGGAGGAAACGGAGGAAACGGAACCTTTAACTGGTACACAACAGAGGAAGGTGGAACTCCGGTTCAAAGCAGTACTTCTGCAACTTATTTAGATTACATATCAGAAACCACAACTTTCTATGTTTCTGAATCAGGAGAAAACGGTTGCGAAAGCCCTCGCGTTCCTTTAACCATTTCTGTAATTGAAGCTGACTTAATATCAATGACTGCAACAGCTTCTACTGCACCATGTATTAATAATGAGGTTATTCTTGAAGTAACACAAGAGGGTGGCGGAAATACTTATGAGTACACATATTCTGCAAATCCAAGTGAAGGAAGCGGAATAACAGGTGCTGAATCAGGATCTTATGTTTCTGTATTCCCAACCTCACCGGGAACTTATGAATACACTGTTAATGCATTCGATGCAGATAGAGGATGTTCTGCAATAGCAACAGCTACAATTACAATAAACCCTCCTCCGGGAATTACATCAGTTTACGCAACACCGGCAACTGTATGTTCAGG
>JAFDXB010000222.1 GCA_018268175.1 Bacteroidota bacterium
AAACCCGCATCATAATTGCCTTCGGAAGCAAAATCATTTTCCGCTTTAGCGCTTAGTTTTGCAGAATTTAAACTTGACCTGTTTACTATTAAAAAATCTTTTACATTATTTTTAAAAGTCTTAAACAGTTCCATCAGCTCGTCAATTTCTTTATGATCTTTATCAATATTTAATATAACACCGATAGAAGGTTTATATTGAACAATAGAACCATCGCTTTCATCAGCTTCAATTATAAGCCAGCTATCAGGATCGCCGAAAACAGCATTTCCGATTTTTCCTTTTTTAATAAGTTGCGTTAATCCGGCACCTGTAATAATTCCGGGATTTAGACCTGCATATTCAAGAATTGTAAATAGCATTCCTGCAGTTGTGCTTTTGCCGCTGGTGCCCGAAATAGCAATAGTTTTCCGGCCTTCTACAATTTTTGCTAACAATTCACTTCTTTTATAAATTGGAATATTTAAAAGTTTTGCTTTTTGCACCTCAGGAACTGAATCTTCAATTGCAGTTGAAACTATTACTGCATCAAGGTTTTCACTTATTCCTGATCCATCTTGCGGGAAACATTTTATTCCTGCTTTTTCTAAACTTTCCCGGGTTTCATTATATTCTGAGGTAAAATATCTGTCGCTGCCCGATATATTTTTTCCTTGCTCTGCAAGATATTGAGCAATTGCACTCATACCTGCGCCGGCAACGCCAATAAAGAAAATATTTAGCATCCGCTAATTTAGCATCAAATTATAAATCTTTAAAAAGTTGCTTATAATCATATTGAAGATCTTCGTGTAAACCTTCTATAAGATTGCATATTTTGTTTTTTAAATTGATTTCTATTTTCTGCAAGGCAGAATTTGCAGAATAGCTGATATTGAGAGCCTTAAATTCTTTCAGAATATAAATGTAAAGCCGCACATGTGTCTCTTTCACTTTAGTGTATTTTAAATACCGGGCTGCAGTTTTTATAATTTTCCTGATTTGTTTTTTTGCATAATACGCAGATTTTATATTTACTTCTGAAAATAAACTTTGCAATTCGATTTCAAGTTGTGAAGCAAAATTTTCTTCATTGTTAATATCGAATAAAATATAAGACAGAAATTCTTTGTTTTCCTTTTTGAACTTTGCAAGTTGAATGCAAATTTCTTCAAGTTCATTTTTTGATAAATGAGAAATTTCTTCCCTTATTGTCTTTAATGAATTATTTATCATATTAAATTTGGCGTAGCGCATAAATATATGAAAAGACATTTGCCCAACCCGATTACTATCTTATTATTTGTTATTGTTTTAGCAGCGATATGCACATGGGTGGTTCCGGCAGGCAAATACAGCACATTAAAATATGAAAAAGAATCTCATTCATTTCTTATTGATAATGGCAGCAATTCGATAAATATTCAGGCGAGCCAACAAGTTTTAGATAGTTTAAATATTCTTATTCCTTTATCAAAATTCTCCGGAGGAGATATTCGGAAACCTGTTTCAATACCGGGTACTTATAAAAAGCTGGAACAGAACAGGCAATCTTTTACAGACATTCTACAGGCGCCGATAAAAGGGATATACGATTCTGTAGATATAATCTTTTTCATTTTATTTATTGGGGCCTTTATGCATATTTTCCATCAGTCAAATGCCCTTGTTCATGGCTTATCTGTCCTGTCTCAAAAAATGAAGGGAAAAGAAACATGGCTGATAATCATAATGACTTTTCTTTTCTCCTTTGGAGGAGCATCATTTGGGATGGCAGAGGAAGGATTGGTTTTTTATGCCGTAATTACACCGTTATTTTTAAAAGCAGGTTACGATTTACTTGTGCCGGTAGCAGTTATTTTCGGCGGAACGCAATTAGGAACATTATCATCTTTTACAAATCCTTTTTCCACAATTATTGCCTCCAATGCAGCAGGTGTAAACTGGACTGATGGCCTTACGGGAAGAATCATAATGTTTATCGTAACAACTGCAATTACAATTTGGTTCATTGCAAGATATGCTCAGAAAGTGAAGAAGGATCCATCTAAATCACTTGTTGCAAGAATAGACGGTAATGTACAACCGGAGTTTGATATTAAGCCTGCAGGGGAAACAAGTAAATATCCGGGAATATTAATTTTTATCTTTCTCGCCACCTTCATGGTGATGATAGCCGGTGTTGTATATTTTGACTGGTGGTTAACTGAGATGACTGCGCTTTTTTTAGCATCATCAATAATTACAGGATTAATTATGCGGTTAAATGAAAAATTGTTTATTAAATATTTTATTGATGGAGCAAGGGAAATGGTAGGTGTTGCGTTTATTGTTGGTATAGCTCGCGGAGTTTCAATAATTCTTAATGAAGGCAATATTGCAGATTCAATAATTTTTTATGCAGCAGATATTGCACAAAACTTATCTCCTGTTTTATTCATTCTTATCATGCTGTTGATGTTTACAGTTTTCACATTGTTTATTTCATCATCATCCGGCATGGCCGTATTAACAATGCCTATTATGGGCGCTTTGGCAACAATGGTACATGTTCCCGGAAGAGAAATTGTGAATGCCTATTTATTTGGAATGGGAATCATGGGCTTCCTCACTCCTACCGGCCTTATATTGCCGTCGCTTGCGCTTGTAAATGTAAGCTATAAAACGTGGCTCAAATTTATCTGGCCTTTAATTTTAATGCTAACTATTGTTTGTGCAATAAGTTTGGTAATAGGTTTGTACATTTAATTTATGCGTTACCTTATTGCTATTATATTATTTGTCAGTTGTAATTCTCCATCGAAGACGAAGGTTGAGACTTCAAAAAATATTAAAGAAGAAAGTATTGTTATTGATGAGAAATTACCAACCGATTACTTGTATAACGAGGCTTTCAGAAATATTTCTTTAGATAGTTTATCTGATGAAACAATAAGTGTTTCCGGCGAAGCCAGAGTATTTGAAGGAACACTTTATTATTATTTGCGTCAGGGCAAAGAAGAATCTGATGATGAATTTGTAACAGCATCGGCCGGTGCGCCGGAATGGGGAAAATTTAATTTTACAATTAATCCTGTTATTTACAAAAAAGATGAACATTTGTATCTTTACTTGTTTGAATCAAGTGCCAAAGACGGTTCAAGAATTCATGAATTAAAAATTAAAATATGGTAACTTATGGCATATTCAATTGACACTTTGCCCTCGGAAAAATATATTCAGCAATACGCCGCTCAATATGATGATATCCCATTAGAATTTATTTCGCAATGCGATAAATTATTTGAAGGGAATGAGAATAAAGAATTTTACCGCGGCTTAATAACAGGATATGCAAATGCACAGAACCTTGTAAAACAGGTGGAAGTGAATTCAAAGTCGGCAAATACACTTGGTATGATCATTTGTTATATTTCGAAAAAATATCTTTCTCTTTAATTAACTTTATAAAAAATTTCAAAAATGGCTGAATGTTCTTTTAAAATACCGTTTTCCGGAAACCCTGCAGATATACTTAATAAGGCACGTTCGGCAGTTGAAAAACAAGATGGAAACTTTTCAGGTGATGAAGTTTCCGGGGTGTTTGATGTGAGTGTTTTTGGAAATAAAATTGCAGGTTCTTACACTGTTGAGAATCAGGTATTGAATTTAGACATAAATACAAAACCCTTTATGATTCCGTGCAGTATGATTGAAAGCTTTTTGGTTAAGCAAATTAGTTAATAGATTTTTCTTGCTTGCTTCCAAAAATATCAAAAAGCATGTTTTTCACAACAACAACTTTATCTAAGACTTCGTCTTCTTCTTTTTCTTTAAGTTCGGACATATAATCCTGAACGGTGTCGAGAATTTCTGAAGTTTTATTTAAAACCTTGTTAGCTTTTGATTTAATATTTGAGACTAATTCTTCCCTTTCTTCTTCCGGTAATTTAAAGTATCTGTAAGCTGCATAAGCTACAGCGCCGGTTATAAGTAATCCTGCAAGTTTGGTCTCCTTGGTCATAAATTATTTTTTTAAGTGAGGAATAGCATAAACCATTCCGATTTATTAGAATGTGGGAGAAAAATGCTTGAGTTTAAAATTGATAAAACCTGAGAGGTTTGCAGATATTATCTGGTAGTATTTTGTTAGGCGATATTTTGATAAAGAGGAATAATTTAAAGATCACTTTTTACGCCGTCGTTGGTGTTATCACCAAAGATAAAGTTTTTGCTGCCAAACCTATTTTCCCCGCAGCCTCTTTTCGTGCCATTTTATTGCCTCGTTTCGTGCCATCACAAAACGACTTTACGCCGCTGTTGGTGTTATCACCAACCGCCGCAAGTTTTTATCAGCAAAACCTATTTTCCCAATTTTATTTGTCACTTTTTGCTTGCCCAAAAAGTAACCAAAAAAGGCAGCGACGCGTAATTACCCCCACGCGTCGCACAGCCCTGATTTAGCT
>JAFDXB010000223.1 GCA_018268175.1 Bacteroidota bacterium
AAAGGGCTCAATTATAACAATTGAAAACCTGCTTAACCACAGCAGCGGTATCCACAACTTCACAGATAATGAAAATTACTTTGATTGGGATAACGCGCCAATAACTCAAAAAGCTTTGTTGGATACAATTTATAAAGGAGGATTTGATTTTGAGCCGGGTGCCCGAAGTGAATACAGCAACTCTAATTATGTGTTACTTACATTAATTCTTGAAAAAATTTATAAAAAAAGTTATGGAGAAATTCTAAAATCAAAAATTACAGTTCCGTTTAGTTTAAATAATACCTATGTCGGCAGCCATGCCGATCCTTCTAAAAATGAGAGCTTTTCTTATTCATTCAAGAACAATAAATGGGAAAAACTTGATGAAACAGATATGAGTATTCCGTTGGGTGCCGGATGTTTGGTTTCAAATGTTGGCGATCTTGTAAAATTCAGCCGGGCCTTATTTTCCGGAGAAATTATAAAGGATTCTTCACTTATAAAAATGGAAACGGTTAAGAACAATTATGGTTTGGGATTGTTTAAAATTCCTTTTTATCAAAAGACAGGTTTCGGACATTCGGGCGGTATAGATAACTTCAGCACCATACTTTATTATTTTCCAAAAGACGAGGTAACCGTGGTAATATTAAGCAACGGCGGAACATATTCTACAAATTCAGTTTCTATTGCAATGCTTAGCGAAATGTTTGGCCGTGAGTATGATATTCCATCTTTAGAGGCGTTAAGCTTTACTGAAAATGATTTGAAAAAATATACAGGTGTATATTCAAGTGATGATATTCCATTAAAGATAACAATCTCGAATTCAGGAACAGAATTGATAGGGCAGGCGAGCGGACAAAGTTCATTTCCATTAATGCCGGGCCCAACAAATGTTTACAGTTTTGATGAAGCCGGCATAAAAATAATTTTTGAGCCGGTAAACCAAACTATGATTTTACAACAAAGAGGGAAGGAGTATAAATTCAAAATGGAAAAATAATATTATTTGAATTTAAGGAAATTTAAAAATCAGTTTTACGATTTTTAATACTGATACAACTATGTGGAAAGTTATAAAACTAAAAAAGAGGCTAAACGCCTCTTTTAAGTACTCGGGATGGGAGTTGAACCCACACTCGCATTACTGCGAACAGGATTTTAAGTCCTGCGTGTCTACCAGTTCCACCACCCGAGTGAAACAAAGAAAAAAATCCCACAGGGTGGGATTTTTAGAGCGGAAGACCGGGCTCGAACCGGCCACCCCGACCTTGGCAAGGTCGTGCTCTACCAAATGAGCTACTTCCGCAATTATTAAAAAGAACTTGTTGTTTTGGGAGGGCAAAAGTAAGGGAACTAAAATTAATTTCCCAACTTTTTTTACTTATATTTTGGACTATATAAAGTATTTGTTGGAACATCTACTTCAGGCTTGCCTTTATAGCGGTGCTTATACAATGCATAAGAACCTCCTATAATAAATGCTATCATCAATACCAGTTGACATGCCCATATAAAACGTGATGTTGAAACCCAGCTATAGCGAACATCTTTATGTTTAGTCTCAATTATTTCAGGTTGCATATTGTAAAATTTCGTGGCAAAAATAAGTGTTTAAGTTATTTGTTTAAAATTATTTCACTGAAAGTTTTTTTCTTCTTTAAAAAATATTCAGCAACAATACTTCCATTGTAAATTCCAATTTCATTTTTTACAATTGTGGAATTTGATTTCTTTCCGTTTTTTATCATCCAGCTGAAAGCTGCAAAATTTGCTTTTATTATTGCGAGAGAATTTGCAGGTTTTCCTTTAATTAAATTTTCAACAGATGCCGCAATATCCAGCATCAGCCTGAAAGGCTTTAACCATAGCAGTTTTAAAAATGAACTGTTTTTGTGAAGCATGATTATGTTGTTGCGAAAATTTAGAAATATTTTCCTGGAACTTTCCGATGAAAGAGTTCCACCGCCTACATGATAAACAACAGATGCAGGTACTACAAATATTTTTCTTCCTTTATTTCTAAGCCTCCAACACAAATCAATTTCTTCTTGATGTGCAAAGAAATATTCATCAAAACCACCTGCTTCAAAAAAATCTTTCGACCTGATAAACATTGCAGCACCGCTCGCCCAAAAACATTCTTCAACAGTATCATATTGCCCTGTATCTTTTTCACATGTTTCAAAAACTCTGCCTCTGGCGAAAGGATAACCGAACTTATCAATCCATCCTCCGCAGGCACCGGCATATTCAAAAAAAAGCTTGTTATGATAAGACAATATTTTTGGTTGGCAGGCGGCAATTTCTTTATTGTTGTTCATTACATCAATTATCGGCTCAATCCAGTTTTCAGCAACTTCAACATCGCTGTTAAGCAAAACAAATATTTCTGAATCAATTTTTTTTAAAGCCTCATTATACCCTTTGGCAAATCCGCCGTTTTCTTTATTTATAATAATTTCAACCTCCGGAAATTTATTCCTAAGCATTTCAACAGAATTGTCTGTTGATGCATTGTCGGCAACAATTATTCTTTTATTAGAATAGGTGCTTTTCAAAACTGAGGGCAGGAATTTTTGAAGAAGGTCGGTTCCATTCCAGTTAAGAATAACTATGGCAATTTCAGGATTCATAAATACCGGGCTAAGATATGGAAATTGATACTAACTGATTATTTTTACTTATGTTTTTACGCATAATAAACTGGCGGTGGGCTCTGGCATTTATTGCAATAATAATTGTGTCGGTCAGCATTTTCTATTCAAATTTTCTGGCAAAAAAAATTGCTGCTGAAGAAAAGATTAAAATTGAACAATGGGTTGAGGCTTTGAAAGACATCAACGATTCAAACATTTCGGAGACACACTTGTCGAGCCGCGTATTAACTGAAAACAGCAAGGATATCCCAATGATTGCTGTAACTGAAAGTGGTGAAATTTTGGATTACCGGAATCTTGATTCATTAAGAGCATTAAAGGACACAGGTTATTTACGTGAAAAAATTAAAGAGTTTGCATCGCTTAATGAGCCTGTGATATGGCAGAATCCACATAATTTAAAACAAAATAATCTTGTTTATTATGGCGAATCATTGTTGCTAAAGCAGATAAGATATTTTCCTATAATTCAACTTCTTGTTGTTGCACTTTTTATAATTATAACTTTAATTGCAATAGGCGCCAGAAACAAAAGCACTCAAAATCAGGTATGGGCAGGTATGGCCAAAGAGACTGCACATCAATTGGGCACACCTATTTCATCGCTTCAGGGTTGGGTAGAACTATTGAAAAGCCAAAAGGAAGGGGAATCAATTGCAGTTGAAATGGATAAAGATGTTGAGCGTTTGAAATTGGTGAGCGACCGGTTCAGCAAGATAGGAAGTACACCACAACTGGAAGAAACTGAAGTTGTGTCACAAATTAAAAACATGGTTGAATACCTTCGGCGTCGTGCGCCGGAAAAGGTTTTATTCCATGTTCACACAAATGAAGATGAAATAAAGGCATTTATAAATCCACCATTGTTTGATTGGGTAATTGAGAATTTATTAAAAAATGCCCTTGATGCGATGGAAGGCAAGGGCGAAATTAAAATTGATATTCATGGCGAGGCAGCACGTGTGTTGATAGACGTTAGTGATACAGGTAAAGGCATTTTGAAGAAGAATATTCCTTATGTTTTTAAGCCCGGTTTCAGTACTAAAAAAAGAGGGTGGGGTTTGGGGTTGTCGTTAAGTAAAAGAATAATAGAGCAATACCATAAGGGTGAAATATTTGTAAAGCACAGTGATTCACATGGCACAACATTCAGGATATTGTTGAGGAAATAATGTAATTAAAAATCTTTAGTTTTGCACCGCGTTTGCGGCGATGGCGAAATTGGTAGACGCACTACCTTGAGGTGGTAGCGCCCGAAAGGGTGTGGGAGTTCGAATCTCCTTTGCCGCACAAATGAAACCTGCATAATTTTTATGTGGGTTTTTTTGTATTACTATATATACCAAAATTTTATTTTTAAATTGCTACTCAAATAAAACCAGTTAACTATATATTAATAATAATGTTGGACGATAAAATTTTAACAGGCGAGGTATGCCCATATTGCAATTGCTCAACAATTTTGGTTTCCGGAGAAGTAATTTATCCCGAAAGTATTTCAGTAGAGCCACGCTTAAAGTTTTTAGATAAGAAGTTTTATATGTGCATTTTGAACAATGACCATTATGTAGGCACATACAGCGATAACATCACATCTTTAGGACGTCTTGCCGACAGCACACTAAGAAACTGGAAACGAATGGGCCATTCAGTTTTCGATCCATTATATACGTTGCATAAAATATTTAAAACCCGACCGGCAGCTTATGAATGGCTATCTATTCAAATGAATTTACCTCCCGAAACAGTTCACTTTGGAATGTTTAACATTGAACAATGCATAGAAGCAATAAGTCATTGTAAAAGGATAATTGAAGAGAAAGAGGGTAAGGGATGAATTTTTAAATGGGTGTTGGATTCTACTAGACAGTCATAAAAGGTTGTTTTGCCATCAGATTCACATCCACTATAACAAGGATTAAGACGAGGACGAACCTGCCGGAGTTGAATGTTTTAGACACAGCCATTAAAACAACATCCACTATTAGTGAAGATACAGGCTTGTTGTCTCGTCCAATTACTGAAGTCGTTTATTAGCTTGTATGTAGTTCTAGAAAACAACAGTGTAAAAACATCCCTCCGAAAACGGCTTATTATATTCCCATTATCTTATAATGCTTATCCCTCTAAAACCTCTTCAACCTCATACATGCCATGAAACAGAAACCACCGGCCGGTTGTGGTTTCGCGGCATTTATAGCGCGTGCGCTGGCGTGGGCCGCGAATGTAAACCTGTGAATTTTTGATCTTGAATTTTTTCCCTTCTGCCACTTCTTCTACAACTATTTTTTTGTGATAATTTTTATCGTAAGTACGTAACACTTTGAGCAATTCAACATCGCTGCAAGTACTTGCTGCCGGATTATGAATTGATTTTAATACAGCTCTTTTTACATCTTGAGGAAAAATATCCTTCGCTAAAAATTCTTTTAGTATTTCTGAAAATTCTATCTTCCATTCATTCCCATGTGGTAAAACTTTATTGGCAAATTTTTCGAATGTGAGCAGATGTGCAAGCTCATGAAGCAAGGTTATCAAAAAACTGTATTTATTCAAATTTCCATTGACACTAATTCTATGTGGCTTACCATCATGTTTTGCCCGGTAATCTCCTAAAATTGTGGAACGTTTGCGGGTTACCGTCAGGTGGACACTGTAATGCTGCAAATACTCTATAACCCTTTCAGAGCTGCCATCAGGTAAAAAAAATGACAGTTCATTTACAGGCCTCTCAGTTTTTGACATTCCCTGCTTTATTTAATTTTGATATTGTGATTACTTCAACCGACAGGTAAAGAAAATACAATATCATTACAGAAAATATTCCCCGACGATTAAAATCTTCACCACTCATATTTACATAAATAAATATTATCATAACGGCAACTACCATCTTTAAAAGAATACCCGACATCACGCTTCTGATAAATACATTGGGGTTGCTGTTGTTTAAAGCTTTCTTCTGCCAAAGGCAGGTAATAACTGTTAACAGAAATAATATAATATTCCCGCCGGATAACACATTTGGTGAAATATTTTTTTGAATTAATGATTGTGAAAAAACTAATATTCCTGCTTCAATTATTACAAATAATAGAATTAATGGAATAAGATAATTTATGTTTTTCATCTATTTTTTAGCGCTTGTTTCTTTAATAATTTTATATATAACTGCAGTAATCATCAGTAACGGTAACAGCCAAACTGCAATAGGGAATTTGAAATTAAAATATTTATCTGCTTTTATTCCAACAAAAACCATTAAGCCTATGCCAACCAAAAACTGAAATGCAAGCCCGGCATACGCTAATAAGTCATTATTGTTTTTCTTCATTTAAAATTTACTTTTTTTAACCTTGGGCAGATTTAATTTTACGGTATCTTTTGCAATAACATTTCCTTGTAAAATTTTCTGAATATTTTCAAAATATTGCTTTTGCTGAATCAGGGATTTTTCCATTGAATCAGTTTTTATTTTTAAATCCCGGTACTCTTTTATCTGCTTTGCATTACCATAGCCAACACCGGGCAGGTAATACTTTAATGGAGTAAAAATAATTAACCCGGCCGTTAAACCTACCATTACCACGAAAATTGTACTCATTAAAATATAAACACTCCAGCGGTTCAATTTAAATTTTACAACTTCTTCAAAAGTGTCTTCATTCATGAGAACAAGACGGTAATGATTTCGAAAACGTTTTAAATTGGTGGTTGGTTCCATTTTATAAAAATAAGAAAACTATAATGCGGCTATTCAAATTTTTAATTTCTTAACTATTGTATTGCGGTAAAATCAACATATTGCAACTATTTTTACAAATAGAATTGCAAAAAATCCGATATTTAGCTATTATAATATTAATGTTTTGAAAGTAAAGATTTTATATATCTGCCTGGCCTGTTTGTTCACTTTTGATGCTTTTGCTCAACCTGCCTGGACCCTCGACCCCTTTGGCAAAGAGAAAAAACCTAAGCAGTATGAAGAAAAAGTTTTAGGATCAGAGAAAACTGCATCAAAGAAATTTACAATATTTCGAAAGTTTATTCAGAATAATGTTACGCATTATAATTATTATTTTAATGCTAAAACAAAACTTAACACAGTTCTTGAACGTGCCAAACTTGCTCAAAAGGATAATTATGGTGAACTTATTCCTTTCTATCCTTACTCTTTGGAAAATACTGCATCTCAGCAAACAGACCTTGATTCTGTTATCTATAAAGCCACCGGCGGAATTTTACTTCACGACTTAAGGAATGACTGGATTGATAATCTGTACCTGCTAATTGGAAAATCGTATTATTTCAGGCAGCAATTTGATTCTGCTGCACTTACTTTCCAATTCATAAATTATAATCTGTTCCCCAGAAAAAAGAATGAAGATGACAACAGGGTTGTTGGAGGAAACAGGGATGCGAATGAACCTTTTTCAATAGCTGATAAAGAAAAGAGAAACTTTGTTGAGAAAGTATTTACTCAACCTCCAAGCAGAAACGAATCACTGATTTGGCTTGCAAGAACTTTTATTGAGCAGAAATCTTTCGGCGAAGCTGCAGGGCTTATAAATATTTTAAAAGAAGACCCAAACTTGCCAAAACGTTTACAGGCTTATTTAAACGAAGTTGAAGCGTATTGGTTTTATTCGCAACAACGTTATGATAGCGCTGCTGTTTATTTTGAAAAAGCATTGCCTAACGCAGATGATAAAAATGATAAAGCAAGGCGTGAATACTTGCTTGCTCAACTTTATGAAATTTCAGGAAATAATGACCTTGCATCAAAATATTATTTAAAGGCCTCTAAAGCTACTGCCGATCCGGTTATGGATATTTACGCTCGTTTAAATGATGCGAAACTTTTTAAAGAAAAAGGAAACATTAAAGAACTAAATGAAAGTGTGGCTAAACTTTTAAAAATGGCAAAGCGTGATAAATATGTTAGCTATCGCGATATCATTTATTACTCTGCAGCAAAACTTGCACTTGAAGTTCCTGATACAACAAACAGTGTTTCTTATTTTAAAAATAGTATCAAATACAGCAGCGAAGGGAAATCATACAAGAGCAGGTCATTTTTTCAACTTGAAGACCTGGCTTACAAAAGCAGAGATTACAAGAATGCTTCTTACTATATTGACAGCGTTTTTGTTGATGATATTCCTTCTTCCGAAAAGCCGGACTATGATATTGAAGAAAGAAAAGCTACTTTAAAAAAATTAGTCAACAACCTTTTAATAATTGAAAAAGAAGACAGCCTTCAAGCGTTAGCTTTATTGCCCGCTGATAAGCGTGATGAAGTAATTAATGATTTGGTTAAGAAATACAGGAAGCAGGCAGGTAAAAAAGTTGATGAAGAAAACCGTTCCGGTGAAATAAAGTTTAATAAAAAGAATCAGCAGGAAGACCTGTTTGCAGGAAATCAAAAAGGTGAATGGTATTTTTATAACACTTCTCTTCGAACCAAAGGTTATAATGAATTTAAAAATAAGTGGGGCAAGAGAGCTAATGTTGATAACTGGAGAATTGTTTCTGCGTCTGCAAATAATAATCACGGAATGGTTCAAAGCGGGCTTACTGATAGTTTACGCTCTGCTGAAAAGGAAAATTTTGATAATTCTTATGAAGGCTTGCTTGCCTCCATTCCGTTAACCCCTGAAAAACTGGACAGCAGTAATGCTCGAATTGCAGAAAGCCTTTTGGCAATGGCTGATATTTTTAAATTTGAGTTGCTGGATTATGAACAGGCAATAAATATTTATGACCTTTATCTTCAAAGGTTCCCCGAAGGTGATGATCTGGATGAAGTTTATCTTGGCTTATACTATTCTTACAATAAACTTGGAAATAAAGAGCGTGCAGATTATTATAAAAATCTATTGACTACAAAATATGCAAAAAGTACTGCAGCACTAAAATTGACTGATCCTTCAGCTCTTGATCCTTCAATTAAAAATCCTGCTGCAACTGAAAAGTATAATAATATTTACGATTTATTTATTGAAGGAAAATTTGATAGCGCTATTGCAGAAAAAAAATCTGCTGATAGTTTATATGGAAAAAATTATTGGACTCCTCAACTTCTTTATATTGAAGCTGTTTATTACATAAGAGAAAGAGACGACAGCACCGCAATTCAAAAATTAAATTCTCTTTCATTGCTTTATCCAAATACACCAATGCAGGAGAAAGCGTTAACATTAATTGATGTTTTGCACAGAAGAACAGAAATTGAAAATTACCTTTCCAATCTTAATATACAGCGAAATGTTGACAGCACTGTTGTTGTAGCCGATACATCAGGTATTGTAACCCAAAAGCCTGAGCCCAAACCTGAAATAAAACCTGAAACAAAACCGGAGGTTAAAACTGCAAAACCTGACGTTGTAAAAGATAAAGTTTTTGCAATAGAACCAACATCACCTCATTATGTAATAATGATATTGAATAAAGTTGACGGAGTTTATCAGCAGGAAGCAAAAAATGCCTTTTCGCGATATAACCGGGAATTTTATAACAGCGCCGGAATTAAGATTAATAAAGAGCAACTCGACAATGAGAAAGTACTTCTCGAATTTTATCCGTTTGCAAATGCTGATGAAGCAATCCGTTATCTCGACAAAATCCGCAAGGCGGCGCCAACAGAGGTTTCATGGCTGCCTCCGGCGAAGTATTCTTTCCTTATAATTTCTGAAGAGAACCTCATTTTGCTGAGGGAGAATAAAGATCTTGACAGGTATAAAGCAATTCTGAATTCAAAATATAACAATAGGTTTTAGATGAGTAGGTCAGTTAAAATTTTATGGACGCTTGTTGCGCTTGGGTTTGCATTTGTGATAACAATGCTTTTATGTGCAAATTTTGGTGTATTTGGAAAAATGCCTTCGCTTGCTCAACTTGAAAATCCTGATGCCGATCTTGCAAGTGAAATCATTAGTTCTGATGGCGTATTGATGGGAAAATTTTATGCTCAAAACAGAAGTGCGGTTAAATACAGTGAAATATCTCCGAATGTTATTCATGCATTAATTGCTACTGAAGACGAACGTTTTTATGAGCATTCCGGAATAGATGCCAAGGCGTTAGGAAGAGTTGTGGTAACGGCAGGTACAGGAGGTGGCGGAAGTACTATAACTCAGCAACTTGCCAAAATGATGCTTGGCCAGGGTAAAGGAAATTTAATAGTTCGCGGGCTGCAAAAATTAAAGGAATGGATTGTGGCTGTTCGCCTTGAACGAAATTTTACAAAAGAAGAAATAATTACTCTTTATTTAAATCATGCGCCATGGGGAAATGTATATGGCATCCGTAATGCATCGAAAACATATTTTCAAAAAGAACCTAAAGACCTTAAAATTGAGGAAGCGGCAGTTTTAGTGGGCATGTTAAAAGGTTTTATTTATGAACCTATTCGTCACCCACGGAATGCAATTGACAGACGAAATACTGTAATCAACCAAATGGTTGAAGCAAAACAACATTACCTTACACGTGAGGAAGCAGCTAAATTAATGGCTAAACCTCTTATAACTAATTATAAAAAAATTGATGAGAACGTTGGTATAGCACCATATTACAGAGCAGTGCTGGCCAATGTTTTAAAGGATTGGTGTAAAAATAATATCAACCCTAAAACCGGAAATCCTTATGATCTTTACCGTGATGGATTAAAAATTTATTCCACCATTGATTCAAAAATGCAGGCTGCCGCCGAAGATGCTGTTGAAAAACATATGCCGGTTGTTCAAAGAAAACTTGATTCATATTTCGCCATAGGCGACAGAGAAAAAAAACTATGGCAAGGCAAGGATAATATAGTGGAAGCAGCAATGAAATATACTGAAAGGTATAAGGGAATGAAAGAAGATGGCGCCACTGCTGAAGAAATTAAAGCTGCATTCAATAAGCCGGTAAAGATGAAGATTTTTTCATGGCGGGGCGATAGCAAACATGAAAAGGATACTGTGATGAGCCCGTGGGATTCTATTAAATATCATAAACAAATTTTACAAACATCATTTGCTGCACTTGATCCACGGTCAGGAGAAATTAAGGCCTGGGTAGGAGGTATCAATTATAAATGGTTTAAGTTCGATCATGTTACTGCAATGAGACAGGTAGGATCAACATTCAAACCTTTGCTTTACACGCTGGCAGTAACAGATGCAGGCTATACACCAAGCACTTATATTGCAGGCGGGCCTTTAACACTGGGGGGAAAAACAATTTCCACCAGAGGTGGAACGATGGCAAATTTACTTGCATGGTCTGTTAATGGCGGTGCCTGGCATTTAATGGCGGTAATTGGCGTAAAGAGAACAATTGAATTTGCAAAGCAAATAGGAATTACAGTTAAAATTCCACCGTTCCCTTCTATAGCTTTAGGCGCTGCAGAAATTCCAATGCTTCAAATGCTGCAATCATTTACAATGTATCCCAATAAAGGCTACAATACTGAGCCTGTTTATTTAACAAGAATTGAAGATAAAAACGGAAACCTTATTCATGAATTCCCAATTGCACAAAGCAAACAAGTTATTGGTGAGGCCGATGCATACACAATGGTGAAAATGATGGAAGGTGTAATAAAAATTGGAACCGCCAGAAGATTGAACAGTTATAACATACCCGTTGAAATTGCCGGCAAAACCGGAACTACAAACGGCAACACAGATGGATGGTTTATAGGCTATACACCTGAATTGCTTGCCGGTACCTGGGTTGGTTGTGAAGATCCTTTTATTCCTATTTATCAAAATAATGGCGGTGGTTCCGAAATGGCTGCCCCTGCCTGGGGATTGTTTATGGTGGACGTTTATAAGCATTCGTTAGGAGGTTATGGAAAAATAAAAACTTTTGAAGAGCCTGCTGAACTTAAAAATGACCCTATTTATGCAGCATCAAATTTTGAAAGTTTTTTGAGTAAAGGTGATAGCTTGATTGTTGAAGAAGGCGACGATGGAAGCGACTTTTTCGGTTCCAATGAACCTAAGCC
>JAFDXB010000224.1 GCA_018268175.1 Bacteroidota bacterium
AATCTAAAATCTTAAATCACACAATCGTCAATCTAAAATCTATCAATCTAAAATCGTAAATCGTAAATAATTTTGGATTTTGGATTTCTTGATTTCTTGATTTTTGATTTTTTGATTTCTTGATTTTTCCCAATCTCACAATCTAAAATCGTAAATCTAAAATCTACCAATCTAAAATCGTAAATCGTAAATAATTTTGGATTTTGGATTTCTTTGTCGGCTTCCCCAAATTCCACCCAAGTTCCGGAGGAGCGACACAAAAAACCTAAAATTGGCAAAACATAGCACCACTTTAAATTAATTATTATGGCATGGATTTTTTGCTGTAATAAATAAAATCATGTCAAAAGAAACTACTCTTGTAATCGGTGCATCTGAAAACCCTGACCGTTATAGTAATATGGCAATTAAAAGTTTAGTGCAGCACAATAAAAAGGTAAAAGCCATAGGCCTGCGGAACGGCAATGTTGCCGGGGTTCAAATAATTAAAGAGAAAGAAGGTTTTAACGATATTCATACTGTTACTTTATATATGAACGATAAAAACCAGGAACAATATGAAGATTATATTCTCGGCCTAAAGCCCGAAAGAATAATTTTTAATCCCGGAGCTGAAAATTCACGTCTTGCCGCAAAGGCAAGAGAACAGAATATAAAAACCATGAATGCTTGTACTTTGGTTTTACTGTCAACCGGCCAATATTAAAAAAATATTCTTCTTAGCATAATAAGTTTTAAAAAGCGTCGTTTCTTATAGTAATACCTTAGAAAAAACCAATTACTATGAAAGCCCTAACAACGCAGCTTCTGGCTATAATGCTATTTATGCTTACAGGTTCGGGATATGCCCAAACCCCTAAAAGCGAGCCTCTTTTTTCAAATCTTCCTTCTGTTATAAACTGCAACCCGGCGCAGTTTGAAGAGATTTTTAATTCAAAAGCAGGCACATTTTCAAAACTTACATTAAACAACAATGCTTATTTCGGTGGCAAGGTTATAATGAACGAAGTAAAATATCATAACCTTCGTACAGTTGCAATTCAGTCGCCACATTTTAATAATGCTGTATTTAGTTTATCACGCCAAATTAATGATGACAACAGCATTTCTTATACAGGAAGAATTTTAAAAGTTGGTGCCCCTGACGGATATGAAATAAAAAGAGATGAAAAAGGCAACTACTTTTTAAGCAAATTCATTACTGTAGATATTCAACCGGTTTGCCTATAATTCCAATATTCAAAAATCCCTAACATGAAAAACTTTACCAAAATCCTCATTTTGTCGTTAGGCTTATGTGCCTCGGCATATTCTTATGCACTTCCTGTTTTAAACAGTTTAAAAAGTGCAAAGGCCACAATATATTTAGATTTTGACGGGCACAGAGTTGTTCATCCATTTTGGAATGGCGGAGCTCCGCTGAATTGCGCTTCATCCGGCCTTTCAGATGAAAAAATAACAGAAATATTTCACAGGGTTTCTGAAGATTTCAGGCCTTTTAATGTGAATATAACAACAGACTCACTCACTTTTTTAGCCGCTCCTTTGGGAATGCGTGTTCGTGTGATAGTAACACCTACAAGCGCCTGGTACCCCGGTGTGGGAGGAGTTTCATTTGTTGGCTCCTTTAAATGGGGCGACGATACACCTGCATTTGTTTTTACAGACAGATTACAAAACAACGCAAAATATATTGCTGAATGCTGTTCGCATGAAAGTGGACACACAGTTGGATTATCGCACCAAAGTTCGTACGACAATAACTGCAACCTTGTAGAAACTTATGCTCAGGGAGCAGGCAACGGAGAAATAAGCTGGGCACCTGTTATGGGAAACAGCTACAACAGAAATATGACCGGCTGGAACGATGGCCCTACACCTTATGGTTGCGAAATTATTCAGGATAATCTTACCACTATTACAACTCAAAATGGTTTTAGTTACAGAGAAGATGATTACAGCAACACAATGGATGCTCAAACAACCGAGCTTGGTGAATCTTTTACCCTTAATGGAATCATTTCAACAAATACTGATAAAGATGCATTCAAATATGTTTCGGTAAAACGCGGTGCGGTGCATATTGAAGTAAAGCCTTTTGGATTAAACGGCACAACTGACGGAGCTAACCTTGATGTAATGGTTGATATGTATAATGCAAATCACGACCTTATTGCATCATTCAATCCTCCAAATAAAATGAATGTAATAATTGACACAATTATAGATGCAGGAGTTTATTATTTTGTTGTATCAGGCTCAGGTAATCAAAACAGCAGTAATTACGGCAGCCTTGGTTCATATACTCTTGTAGGTTTCCGCGGTGCACTTCCAATTCATGAGGTTTCACTTTCCGGAACAATTAATAATAACTCTCACAATTTATCATGGAATATTATCTCTGATGAACCTGTGGCCGCCCAACAATTAGAATTATCTATTGATGGTGTAAACTTCAGGCCGGTAGGCACACAAACCACCCGAATGAGAAGTTTCACATACAACCCAAGTATTATGGCAACTTTTTATTACAGATTAAAAGTAACGAGCAGCATTAATGAAACCGTTTATTCAAATACAATTGTATTACGGTCAATGACACGGCCAAGAAGAATTACAGTTTCAAGCACCGCTACCAGCGATATTATGCTAAGAGCTGCTGATAGTTATGATTATACATTATTCGATACGCAAGGAAGGATTATCAAAAAAGGAAAAGGTGATGCAGGCGCCGGAACTATAAATGTTTCAAACCAGGCTGCAGGAATGTACATTCTTCACCTATTCTCAAACAATGAAAAACAAGTAGAAAGAATTATAAAACAGTAAGGTAGATTCATGTGTAATGTTAGGGGTCAGCGTTAGGGGCTGCCCCCTTTCTTTTTTTATACCATCAAAGTAAGCTCGTTGATATAATTAAGAAACTGCTGCCGGCCATTTTTTTTCACGGCGCTTGTTACAAAATGACGCGGCAAAAATTGCCAGTCTTTTCTCATTGCTTCTAAAAATAACTTTACATTTTTACTAACCGTCCGCTGATTTTCTTTATCAGATTTTGTAAAAATTAAACCCACCGGAATCTTCCACTTCTGAATATTTTTTAAGAATTCAAGATCAATTTTTTGAGGTTCGTGGCGTGAATCAATAAGTACAAATACCATTGAAAGATTTTCCCTCTTTCGCAAATAATTTTCTATCATTTGTTCCCACCGGCGCCGTGCCGTCATGCTTACCTTTGCAAAACCATAGCCCGGCAAATCAACTAAATACCACTTATAATCTCCCACAAAACCTTCTTCATCATCTCCGGAACTTAAAATTTCAAAATGATTTATCATTTGTGTTTTCCCGGGAGAACGTGAAGTTTTTGCAAGTTTATCATTGTTACATAACATGTTAATTAATGATGACTTTCCAACATTACTTCTGCCTATGAACGCAAATTCCGGCTTATCCGGAACAGGGCACTTTTCATAATCAGGGCTACTAACCAGATATTTGGCATTTTTGATTTGCATTCAGCAAAAATATAATTTTAAAATTTCAAGTCAATTTGTAAAAAAAACGATAATAAATTCCAAAGTCTATTGTAAAAAGCAAAGACTGTTATCTTTGTTGCTTATGGCGAAATTTGCGCATGATTCCGTAATGCCGGATGCTCATTCATCTCTGGAAAAAAAAGATCAGGTTGCCAGAATGTTTGATGACATCTCTTTCAGATATGATTTTTTAAACAGGTTTTTAAGCTTGGGTATTGACCAGGCATGGAGAAGAAAAGCATTGCAAACTTTAAAAAATTTTCATCCTGCTTCCCTGCTTGATGTTGCCACAGGTACGGGTGATATTGCTATCATGGCAGCAAAAATTTTGAAACCCAAAAAAATTGTTGGTATTGATATAAGCAACGGAATGATAAATATTGGCAAAAATAAAGTTGCTAAGAAAAATCTTGGTTCAGTAATTGAACTTCAGCAGGGCGACAGCTCAAATATTAAATTTAGTGATGATAGTTTTGATGCAGCCACGGTTGCTTTCGGTGTTCGAAATTTTCAACATCTGGAACTTGGCCTTAAAGAAATTTACAGGGTTTTAAAACCGGGCGGAAAAATTGTTATCCTTGAATTCAGTAAACCTCAAACTCCTGTTATAAAGCAACTTTATAATTTTTATATGTTCAGGGTTTCACCATTTATAGGGAAATTATTTTCAAAAAATATTGATGCTTATAAATATCTTGATGCCTCAATTAAAAAATTTCCTGAAGGGAACTATTTCCTGCAAATTATGAATGAAGCAGGATTTAAAAACTCATCAGCTAAAAAACTTACTTTCGGTATATGCAGTCTATACACGGCAGAAAAATAATTCTATCATTAATATTTGCTTTGTCCATTTTCAGCGGCAGCGCTCAATTGCGTTACCTCAATATGGAACAGCATGATGATAAACTTGTCCATTTCGGTATCCAGGTGGGAGTTAATCGCTCCTATTACAATTTTACAAGGCACCCACAATTCCTTATGCAAGACAGCATTACCGGAATCGAAAGTATAAACAGCACAGGTATAAGCCTTGCCTGGCTTGTAAATCTGCGAATGAGTGAACATCTCAGTTTGCGTACCTATCCTTTAAATCTTGTATTCACTGAAAAAGCTTTTGAATATTACCTGCCTACACCGGACCGTGTTAATGGTGAAGATTCAATCACCAAAAAAAAGCTGCAAGGAATTACTTTAAGTTTCCCTCTTCAGTTGAAACTCAGTAGCGACCGGATAAACAATCTTAAAGTGTATATGTTTGCCGGAGGAAAAATTGATTTTGACCTTGCTGCAAATGCAGGAAAAAGTAATGCTGAAGGATTAATAAAACTTTCCAAAATGGATTACGGAGTTGAAGCCGGCATTGGGTTTCACATTTATTTCCCCTACTTTGTTCTTTCGCCTGAATTAAAACTTGGATATGGATTGAAAAATGTGCATAGCCGCGATGAACTCTATAAGTTTTCAAATACTCTTGATAAAGTTAATGCCAGAACATTGATGTTTTCACTTACAGTGGAATAATCAATAATCGTATTTTCTTTTCTGCATATTCATTCTGATCCCGGCAGTTACCATTGATGAGTTTGCAGGTGTTCCGGAAATAAAATTTTGATTCCGTTGCTGAATACTTAAATCTAAAAATAAGTTCTGCTTTATTTCGTACGAAACATCTAAACTGCCGTAAAAAACTTTTGTTTTATTTCCTCCGCCTAATTTGAATCCATTATCAGAAGCACGGGTTGTATTATTAAGAAATATATTCCCGCCAAAGTTTATACCTGCAGAATCAAGGCCTTTATAATAATAAATGGCAGTTGCAGTTATGTATAATTTATTTAGGGGCTGATAATTTATTATACCAATGAATTCCTGAAAATTTGCGCCTAGCGGATGGGCCAATGGCTGATTATAATGCGAATAATTTGCAACCTGGTTATTATGAGAATATGTAAACGGCCTTACCCTGTTTGTTTCAAATTGTAAATCAAGGTTTGGAATATTAAATGCATCAATATATTTCGCACCTAATTGAAATCCGAATTTATTTGTCCAACTTGTAGGAGTATTTTTTACATTTTTCAAGATAAATTCATCAAGAAGAAGCTGGCCATACACCTGTGCCTTTCCGGCAATATTTGCCTTGAAATCCATTCCGGCAACAGCATTATCCGGGCTGCCAACCATACCCTCAATATGCCTGTAAAAAATTAAAGGATTAAGATATTGAAAATCAAAATGATTGGTGCGTCCAAATATCACACCTTCAAATAAACCAATGTTTAACCATGGAGTTACGTTCATGCTTAAGTGGTGCATTGCAGCATATTTGCGGTCAAGTAAGGTATCAACACCTGCTTTCACAAACCGTGGCATTAACTCCATAAATAAATTCTGATAGTTCAATTTCCAAATCCGGGTATTTATTTTAAAAAACAAATTTGCGTTTGTAAAATCACTTAAAAACAAGCTGCGGTAACCATTTCCAATAAAATTTTTATCATATCCAAATTGGAAGTCAATAAATTTTGCGGCATTAAAAGTTATATATCCCCGGGCATCAAAATAATCTATTGCTGTAGAATCTCTTTTAAAACTTTTAAAAAATCCATAACCCGGAACTGCTTTTAAATCTCTCACAGTTTTTACAAAATAAGATGGGCCACGCTCCTGGTTATCAACAACACTTGCTGCAAACCCAATTTTCTTTGCTATCATTCCTCGTACCTCAATTCCTCTGCTGTTTACATATAATTGTTGTTTATTGTTTCCTTTTTCAAAGGATGCGCTTAACTGCAAAACCGGATTAATTGCAAGAAAAAAATCTTTACTTCTGGTGGAATAAAAATTATACTTGTCTCTGTAAAAATATTTAAGCAACGGGCGTTTTGAGGCAAAATCATAATCGCCTTCTTCAGTCCATTCCATATTATTTCCGAGCAAATTTTGAAG
>JAFDXB010000225.1 GCA_018268175.1 Bacteroidota bacterium
TGAACTTATTTACGCAGGCGGCAAACAAATTGGTTCTCTAATAAAAGTTAGAATTTTAAAACAACCCTCACAAAGTTATATCACAGAATTATGGAATAACAGCGCTTTTAATGAAAATAAGAATTCAAAAGATTCTTTTATTCACCCATGGAGCAGGTATTTCACAATTGTATTGTTTTCAGTGGCATTATTAGCAGTTACTTACTGGTATTTCAATGACCCCTCTCTGATATTTAAAGTTCTTACATCTGTTTTAATTGTTGCCTGCCCATGTTCGTTGCTGTTGTCATCAACATTTACATTCGGGAGTATGTTAAGGCATTTTGGAAAAAACAAATTGTACATGAAAAACTCCGGAGTTATTGAATCATTGGGAAAAGTGAATACAATTGTTTTCGATAAAACAGGAACTATAACTGAAAACACCAATATATCTTTAAAATACTATGGTGATATTTTATCACCTGAAGAAGAAAGTTTTGTACAAAAAGTTACTTCACAATCCAACCACCATTTAAGTAAAATTGTTAATCAAAGTTTTGTAAGGGAGGCAAATTCTGTTGAAACTGTTGAATCATTCCGGGAATATCCCGGCCGGGGAATAGAAGGCGTTTTTGATAATAACAGAATCAAAATCGGCTCCGGAAGTTTTACCGGAAATACATTTAAGGATGCTGAGGAAATGGGATCCAGAGTATATGTTCAGATTAACGGCAGTTTGAAAGGATTTTATGAAATAGTGAATGTTTACCGCGAAGGGTTTACTGAAATGATAAAAAAACTTCAACAGGAAAATTTCGAAATTCACATTTTATCGGGCGATAATAATTCTGAAGAAAAACGTTTGCAGGATATGCTTGGCAAAAAGGTAAAATTAAATTTCAATATACTTCCTGAGGAGAAATTGAATTATATAAAAAAATTACAATCCTGCCGCAAGAATGTGTTAATGGTAGGAGATGGTTTAAATGATGCAGGTGCACTGAAACAAAGCAATACAGGAATTGCAGTTAGTAATAACTCTGCAAGGTTTACGCCTGCCTGCGATGCAATTGTTGACGGATCATCTGTGAAAAAAATATATAATTTTATTAAATATGCATCATCAGGAAAAAAACTTGTGAGTGCAGGCTTTATACTTTCCATTCTTTACAATTTTGTGGGCCTTTCGTTTGCAGTTTCAGGGCATTTATCGCCACTTGTGGCAGCTATATTAATGCCGGCAAGCAGTATCAGTATTGTTCTTACCGCCACTTTATTCAGCAGGTTCATAGCCAAAAAAGTTGGACTCTGATGTCTGATTTATGTCATTTTTTCTTTTGATGGCTGTCAGCCAACTCTCATTATTGAGTAAATAAATTTGCGTTCTAAAAAATTAGGTTTGAGCGTTCTTATCATTCTTATCGCCATTAGTATTCTGGTTGCATTAGTATTCCTTATTGGGTTTTTGTGGAGTGTTAATAGTGGCCAGTATGAAGATGATTATACACCTTCAGTAAGAATACTTTTTGAAGACAATGCTAAGGAGTCAAAATCTGAAAAATCAAAACAACAAAATGCAGGTAGAAAAGTTTCATTACGACAACACAACGGTTAGGAATTTTGCCTATGCCACAATGATTTGGGGAGCGATAGGAATGCTTGTAGGCCTATATGTGTCCTTACAACTGGTCTTTCCGTCTTTAAACATTCCTCAGTTTGGCTCCTTCGGCCGGTTACGGCCATTGCACACAAATGCAGTAATATTTGCTTTTGTAGGCAATGGTATTTTTATGGGTGTTTACTATTCTTTGCAACGCCTTTGTAAAGCCCGTATGTACAGTGATGTATTGAGTAAAATTCACTTCTGGGGATGGCAGTCAATTATTGTTTTGGCAGCTATTACATTACCATTGGGAATGACTGCCGGAAAGGAGTATGCAGAACTTGAGTGGCCAATTGATATTGCTATAACAATAATGTGGGTGGTTTTTGGATGGAACATGTTCGGTACCATTTTAAAAAGAAGAGAGCGCCATTTATATGTTGCTATTTGGTTTTATATAGCAACTTTTGTAACAGTGGCAGTTTTACATATTGTAAATTCTTTTGCACTTCCGGTAAATTTATTTAAAAGCTATTCAGGTTATGCAGGTGTGCAGGATGCACTCGTGCAATGGTGGTATGGCCATAATGCTGTTGCGTTCTTTCTTACAACTCCTTATTTGGGTTTAATGTATTACTTCCTGCCAAAGGCAGCTAACAGGCCGGTTTACTCTTATAAACTTTCAATTATTCACTTCTGGTCTTTAATATTCCTTTATATATGGGCAGGCCCTCACCACTTGCTTTATACATCATTGCCAAACTGGGCACAGTCGCTCGGTGTTGTGTTTTCGGTAATGCTTTTATTTCCAAGCTGGGGCGGAATGATCAATGGCCTTCTTACTCTTCGTGGAGCATGGGACAGAGTTAGAGACGATGTTATTTTGAAATTTATGGTTGTTGCCGTAACTGCTTATGGAATGGCAACTTTTGAAGGGCCAATGCTTTCATTGAAAACAGTTAGTGCAATCAGTCA
>JAFDXB010000226.1 GCA_018268175.1 Bacteroidota bacterium
ATTTAAATGGTAAAATACGCTGCTGCGCACCCAAATAAATATAATATTTGTATCGCTCCGAAGGAGCTTATTTTCCACAACAATCTATTTCTATAAATATATTGCCGCGCTGCGGCTTTTTGGTTTCTTACACAAAACACGATTGTGTGATTTTAGATTTACGATTTTAGATTGTGAGATTGGGGAAAAATCAAAAATCAAAAATCAAAAATCAAAAAATCAACAAATCCAAAATCAAGAATTATTTACGATTTACGATTGTGTGATTTTAGATTTTAGATTTTAGATTGTGAGATTGGGAAAATCAAGAAATCCAAAATCAAGAAATCAAAAAATCCAAAATCCAAAATTATTTACGATTTACGATTGTGTGATTTTAGATTTACGATTTTAGATTGTGAGATTGGGAAAATTAACAAATCCAAAATCCAAAATCAATTTAAAATAGCATTAAACTTTTTTTTCGTCTTTTTGTCATAAACTCCTGTATGGATAATCGTTTAAAAATTCAACACCTTTTATGGAGGGCCGGCTTTGGGCCTAAACATATAAACTCATTTCAATTAAAAAATAGCACCGTAAAGGAAACTTTAAATAATATTTTTTCTGCAACGCAGAAACCGGTGAAAAAATTTAATGTAGCAAAAAATTTAGTTGCTGAATATTTTTCAAATGAGAGTAATCTTGAATCTATCAATAAAAAAGCAAAGCAAAATCGTGGTGAGATAAACTCAATAAAAATGCAAATGAGGCAGGCTTCGAAAGAAGATTTAAAAACCCTTAACAACTTATGGGTTAATGAAATGATAAACAATGATGACCAGCTTAGAGAAAAAATGAGTTTATTCTGGCATGGCCATTTTGCCTGCCGCCTTCCGGCGGGATATTATCAACAGGAATTACTAAATATTATAAGGCAAAACGCCCTCGGTAATTTTGGCGACTTACTTATAGCTGTTAGCAAAAGCCCGGCAATGCTTAGTTTTTTAAATAATGATAAAAATCGTAAAAAAAGCCCAAATGAAAATTTTGCCAGAGAAGTAATGGAATTATTTACCATGGGCCGCGGCCATTATTCTGAAACTGATGTAAAGGAGGCTGCACGTGCATTTACAGGTTGGAGCGTAAATCCTCTTTTAGAATTCGATGTAAGAGAATTTTTACATGATAACGGTGAAAAAAAATTTTTAGGCCACACAGGAAACCTTTCCGGAGACGATGTTTTAAATATCCTGCTTCAGCAGAAACAAACAGCAAAATTTATAACCGAAAAAATTTACAGGTATTTTGTAAACGAAAAAATTAATGATGAAAGGATTAAATTTCTTTCCGAGAAATTTTATAATTCCAACTATAATATATCCGGTCTTATGATGGAAATTTTTTCTTCCGAATGGTTTTATGATCAGGAAAATATTGGGGTTAAAATTAAATCTCCGGTTGAATTAATTGCAGGCATCAGAAGGATGATGCCTCTTACTCCGCGAAGCGAAAGTGCTCAGATAATATTTCAAAAAATTTTGGGGCAGGTTTTATTTTTCCCCCCAAATGTTGCCGGATGGCCAGGTGGTACCAACTGGATTGACAGCAGTACTTTAATGGCTCGACTGCAGGTTCCGCGGGTATGGGCCGGTAAAGAAATATTGAAACTTATACCTAAAGGTGATGATGATGTGGACATGGGCAAAGAAGAACGCAGGAAAGTAAATAAAGGTGATGTGAAAAGAGCCGGCGATTCTGAAATAGAATGGGATAAAGTGTATGCAATATTTGAAAAGGTTAATCGGGAAGACCTTGCCGATGCTATTTCAAGTAGCTTTTTACAAGTGCCATTATCATTTTCAAAAGATATTTTGAATAAATATACAGACAGCCAATCGAGGCAAAATTTCATTTCTTCATCAATAATTCAAATAATGAGTACACCTGAATATCAGGTTTGCTAAAATATAATTTATGTTATTTAAAAGAAGAGAATTTTTACAAACATCTGCAATGGCAACAACTTCAATGCTGTTGCCCAAATTTTTAAAATCGCTGAATAATACCGGTTCGCTTGTTCCAAAAGGAAATAAAGTGCTTGTTGTTGTGCAGTTCAGTGGCGGCAACGACGGATTAAACACAATAATTCCCGTAAGAAATGATATTTATTTTCGGGAAAGGCCATCAATAGGAATTAAAAAAAGTGATGCATTATCTCTTACCGATGATGCATCTATTCATCCCTCACTGCCATATTTTAAAACACTTCATGATGAAGGTTGCCTATCAATAATGAACAGTGTTGGTTATCCTGAGCCGGACAGGTCGCACTTTAGAAGTATGGATATTTGGCAAAGCGCCAGCCGCAGTGATCAATATTTGTCTGATGGCTGGCTTGGAAGGTTTTTGGATAATGTTTGCCATGATTGTGATAACCCGACACAAGCCCTTGAAATTGATGATATTTTAAGTTTGGCATTGAAAGGAAAAGACAGAAAAGGGATTGCATTTAAAGATCCCCGCAATTTATTTAATGGAAGCAATGTAAGGTATTTCAAAGATTTAAGCCACGACCATGACCACAGCAATGAAACAGTGGAATACCTGTACAAAACACTTGCAGATACTTTATCAAGCGCTGAATACATCTATGATAAAAGCCGCATTTATTCTTCAAATGTATCTTATCCTTCCACTGATCTTGGAAGGAAATTTAAAACAATTTCATCGTTGATTTTATCTGATATCAACACTAAAGTTTACTATGTTTCTCTTGGTAGTTTCGATACTCATGTTGGCCAACCACAAAAGCAGGCAAACTTATTTACACAACTGAATGATGCAGTAAAAAGTTTTACGGCAGACCTTAAAAATGCCGGCCGTTTTGATGATGTATTGCTAATGACATTTTCCGAATTTGGCCGCAGAGTAAAGCAAAATGCAAGCAACGGAACTGACCACGGTTCAGGAAACAATATGTTTTTTATCAGCGGTGGCTTAAAGAAAAAAGGTTTGTTGAACGAACTTCCGGATTTATCTGACCTTGATAAAGGTGACTTAAAATATAAGGTTGATTTTAAAAATGTTTATGCAACAGTCTTAAATAAATGGCTTAATGCAAATGATAAAAATATTCTCGGCGGGTCTTTTAATCTTCTGGATTTTATTTAAGGATTTAAATTTTTAAAACTATCTTTTTAGGGATTAGTCCTACGGCAAGTAATACTGAAGAAGCAGCCACAAAAATTGGTATGAAAAACATCAATGGCGTACTCCAAAAACCTGCAAATGTATATATATACGCTTCCTTAGGATTATCTGGATTGTAAAGTACATTTACTCGCTGACCATCGTTAAGTTCATCTCTTTCAACATCAGTTCCATAAAAAGAAAACCATTTG
>JAFDXB010000227.1 GCA_018268175.1 Bacteroidota bacterium
GATTATAAACGGCTAATGTGAAAGAAGTTTTGTAGGGGAAGCTTCCCAGCCCCCTTCCCGGGAGCAATTTAAAAAATATTCGCCACACTACCTGTTTATAAACGTTTACTTTGGGGTAAGAGGAAAAATTTTTCTTCCGTAACTATATTCGTATATACTTTATTTATTAGCTAAAATTTTAAAGGGTTTTGAGAGTAATATTGATTTCTGGATTTTATAAAATTCCTATTAGCACTTGCAATACAGTATAGGGTATCCCTATAAAATTTATCCGTTCCTCACTCTCATCAAAAAATTTTTAAGCAAGTGTAATGGTTTCAGACGGCTATATTATAAAGTTGAGTAAGGTCAGAATGTGTAAGTGCACCATTACCTTTGCCTTTTTTTCTTTTTGCCAAGCTCTTTTCTTTTTACAAAGTAATTATTTGTGGCATCCCCCAACTTTCCAAATATGAACCACCGTCTTCAAATAAATGATAGGCAGGGTTTTGTTATCATGTGTTTTGATATGTCTAGGTTAGATTTCTAAAGGTTCAATTCGGAAAAAAAATTTAGCAATCTGCTTTCTCACAACATCTTTATTTCTCTAAATATTCAAGCAATTCTTTTACAGCTTTTTGATTGTCAGAATTATAAAAAGACAACTGCACATCTCTTCTTTCCCTCTTTGATAAATGGAAATTTAATGAAGCCATTTTCTCCTCCTTCTCCGGTACATAAACTATTGCTATCCTTCTAAAAGTAGTATCACCATTTCCTTTAAAATAACTTAGCTCATCGCTTTGTGAATAATCCTGAAACTTATACCAGTTATGCTGTAATACTGTTGCAGGATTTACTAACATATCTGTCAGAGAATTTGTTTCAAAAGGTTGTTGCCATGTACCTATTGATTTATCTCGAATCTGTATTAATACAACACCACTTGTATTTGCCTTAATCCAATCTTCAAAATACTGAATAAACCGTAAGCTCGTTTCAGAACCGGTGTTGTCTCTTAAACCCGCATCCATTACGTCAATCACAGGATCAGTTGGCAACCACACATTTGGTAAAACATATGGAAATGTGGCATTCATTCTTAACGCAGTTAATACTCTAACATTCATTGGATTCAACCTGTGGAAGTATGCTCCGAAATCAATTGCATCAGGACTGAAAGCTGTGTCGGCACTATAAGAAAATGGCTTCATAAAAAAACTAACCGGCTGTGTTGACAAAACCATCTTTCTGCCATCACGTTTTACAACAGAATTATAAATTATCAAAGGAATAGAGGCATTATATTCTTCTTTGGTTCTGTCTTTTATCTGGAAATTCAAAAGGCCGTGAGTATTAATATTTAGTTTATTTTCAAGGGCGTAACCACGATCCTTTACATATTTAAAATCACCAACACTAAACCTCTGCGCCGGAGAAAAAAGGTCTCTTGCAATCATAGATGAAAAGACAGGGTTAAGCAAATCACCGGTAATATCATCCATGTAATTAATTGAATTCAGATTGATATTATTCCCTTGATTTTTTAATCGCCACAACTCCCTAAAATATGTTGCGGCAAACATACCCCCACTTGCGCCGCTTATCATGAAAGTTTGGTTGAGAAGTTTTCCTCCTGAAATGCTATCAAGTTGTTGTAAAGTGTTCATTACAAATGCCGCACTTCTTAAGCCACCGCCACTTACGTTTATAAAAACAATTTTTGGTTTTGAAGATGTTTGTTTACGTTTCCAATTGTTTAGAATGTTAACCATGTTTGCTTTATCTAAAGCGATTTTTGATGGTGTACATAGTTTCGCCAAACCTTCCTGATTGTACTCAGGCCTTAAATTATTTTTATTATAATTTAATCCATACGCCTTATTGCGAGGATCTATATATCCTTGTTTAAACAAGAAATTTACTATTATAATTATTCCAACAAAAGCAAGTAAACTCCAGCTTCTTAAAAAATATGTAAGGGCTCCAATTAATGCAATCATAATTGCAAAAAAAACAAGTACACTTGCCGCTGCCGGCATATCAAAATATTTGTTATCAAGTAAAAATCCTATGGCCACTAGAAATAAAAAGGCAAGCATAATACTAATCATTGCCGCAAGATGATGCCGTTTAAAAACCAGGTCAATAAACTCCTGACGGTAATGCGAAACCGGCCTTGGTGTTTTTATTCTAAAATTTGATGATAGGTAAGTTTTAACTTTTAATCCAAATTCATCAGCCCAAAATTTTCTGGTAACAAAATTCTTTTTAAATAATAACGGATCTGAAATTAAAGGCGCAATGTTTTTATTAATTCTTTTATCTGCAGTAAAAAAATATGCAAATGAAATTGCCCAAGTAACTACAACCCCTAAATAGATTCCGAGCAACAGCAAAATAATATTTGCAGGTTTCATTAATTCCACGAAATCGTTGAATTGATAAATTCTTATTGAATAAAATAATAGAAAAATTAAAGGTATAAGCGAATTGTTAATGCAGTATTTTAAAAACGGGTTGCTTGTAGTAGCCAAAAATTTGAATCTTTTGCTGTGCAAAATAAAGGTAGTTACATGCCAGCTCATAATGTAAACACCTAACGCAATTCCCGTAATTATGCATGCAATGATATTAACATTACCTAAGTATTCCGGAGCAAGAATTAAACTGTCGGCTCCAAAGCTTTTAAGAAAATTGCCGTTGATTGTTGCAATTAAAATTGCCCAAAAAAGAAGAAGTATTTGATATTTACGAAAATGTAAAATGAATAACTGAACAACAAAAGAATGATAAATATTTATAAAGAATCCTTTCATTGCTAAACAAGTTGCGATCTTTTTCTAACTATAAATAATAAACAAATTATACTCATTAGAATCAACATTGCAACAAACTGATGGCTTACTCCAAACCATGCCAAAGAAATTCTGTTTGTTGCATTAATAACAGTTAATATACCGAGTATTACCTGAGTAATTATTAATATTAGAATTATAAATCTGAAACGGTTAAATAATTTATTTATTCTTCTGTCTGATGAAATTATAAAAAAATAGGCAACAAAAATTAAAAGTAAATAAGCCAAGCCTCTATGAATAAAATGTATTGTCAAAACATTTTCAAATATATTTTGTATTCCAGGATGAAGTTCATTTATTGTTGGAGGAATAAAATATCCGTTTATGCTTGGCCAAGTTGGTGCAGATTGTGCAGCTTTTAATCCCGCCATAAAACCTCCGAAAATCAACTGCATAAATAACGTAAATGTTATTAACCAAAGAAGATTCTTCATTTTGATGGACACAACTTTCGGCCGGAAGGCCGGCAATAATGAAAGTGCAAACCATAGCGTATATGCCAGCAATATTAATGCAGCAACAAAATGTGTTGTTAGCTCGATGTGGCCTACGTAAAATTTCTCCGGCACAAGCCCGCTTTTAACCATTATCCATCCTACTAAACCTTGTATTGCTCCTAAAAAAAATAGTAAAAGCATTGGAGCCACCATTTTACGGTTTAATTTTTTTGTAAACAGAAAATAAAAAAATCCTGCTAAGAATACAATGCCCAGAAGCCTTGCCCAAACTCGGTGAAACCACTCCCAAAAAAAAATAAATTTAAAATCGGAAAGTTGAAAATTTGAATGAACGTATTTAAACTGATCGGTGTTGCGGTATTTATTGAATTCAACAAGCCATTGATCATGATTTAAAGGCGGCAGAATTCCTGTAATTGGTTTCCATTCAGTAATTGAAAGGCCTGATTCTGTTAAACGAGTAATTCCACCAATCAAAACTTGAATCATAATCATAAAAACTCCTGCCAATAACCACATGGCAATCAGTTTTTTATTTCTTTCTTCTGCAGTTAAAATCATAATGCAGCAAAAATACTAAGTACCATTAACTTTGAATATTTACTTTTGCATCCTTGTTACTTTCTTATCACTATAAAACCAAGATTGAAGCAGGCCTTGATGAGGCCGGAAGAGGATGCTATGCAGGACCGGTATTTGCAGCGGCTGTGATACTTCCGAAAGATTTTTTTCATCCATTACTTAATGACAGCAAGCAACTTACAGAAAAAGAAAGGGATACTCTGCGTCCCGTTATAGAAAAAGAAAGTATTTGTTTTTCAGTAGCCTCTGTTGATAATGATGAAATTGACCGTATAAATATTTTACAGGCTTCGATTAAGGCGATGCATATTGCTTTAGATAATCTGAAAAAAGCACCGAACTACCTGCTTGTGGACGGCAACAGGTTCAAATGTTACAGGGAAATTAAGCATAGGTGTGTTGTAAAAGGTGATGGAATTTATGCTTCAATTGCGGCTGCAAGCGTGTTAGCTAAAACATATAGAGATGAATTTATGAGTTCATTACATAATGAGTATATTCATTATGGATGGAAAACTAATAAAGGTTACGGAACTCCTGAACATCGCGAAGCTATTGACAAATGGGGTTTATGTAAATATCACCGTAAAAGTTTTAATATTTACAAATTCGATTTTAATGAAGAGATTTCTTTAGAAAATCAATAGCCGGCTTTAATGCTTTTGCATGCTTTTTAACTTCTTTTAAAAGATTATTCGACATTATTTGTTCATCTGAAAAATTATGAGAAACAATGAAACTTTTCAATTTCAGATATTCAATTGCCGGATTGTCTTTATCATAACCCGCAGGTTGATTTAGTAATGAATTTTCTTTGCTCAGTCCCTGAGGATAAGAATTTTTAAAAGTTTTTTCAGTAATAATACTTTCCCATTCTTCCAGATTATAATCAATTTCCTGGCGGACTTTTTTTAATAAATCTTTTTCAGGCTCCCAAAACCCGCCGCCAAAAATACTTTTACCGCCGGGTTCAAGATGAAAGTAATATCCCGGTGTATTTATCTTTTTGCCTTCTGAGTTTATGTAAGCTCCCATATGCACCTTGTATGGCGTTTTATCCTTACTGAAACGCACATCTCTGTATTGGCGGTATATACAATCTTTCGCCTTTAACTCAGAAACAGAATTATCGAATGTAGAAATTTCTTTTATTACATTATCAATAAAATTTTCAAATTCCTGCTTTGCAGAAATGTATAAATCTTTATTTTTTAAAAACCATTCGCGGTTATTGTTCTTCTTTACTCCTCTTAAAAATTTAAATGATGTTTCAAATGCCATTTTCCTATTTTAAATGTCCCCAGTTTATTCCTGATTTAATTCTATAAATTGTCATCTCACTAACATTGTATTTCTCTGCCAGATTTTTATATGTATTCGCAGAATTTTTTATAGCCTTTACCTGGTTTAAATTTAATTTCATTCCTTTCTTTCTTTCCTTTAATTTATTGATACGCTCAATATTTTTTGGATTTTTTTGTTGATGGGCCGTTAATTCCTCTCTGCTTACCCATTTTAAATTTTTTACTTTATTATCCTTTGTATTATGATTTTTATGCACAACAAATTTCTGTTTAGGAGAGTCCTTTTTTAAAAAAGCTTTGGCAACTTCTTTATGAATATAAAGAGTAACACTTTCAGTTCCTGTGCGCAGATTTAAAGTTGTATATGACGACCCTGAGGAGCCGGCAATTATACTTCCATCTTCATCAAAACTTTTATTAAAACTCGCTAACCTTCCTAAATTAGAAACCGCATACTTCTTATTCATATTTGATGGCAATTTGGTTTTTATTTTTTGCCATAATTCTCCCGGAAGTTTTTTAATCATAATGACTATTATTAATTATTAAAAGAAATTAGTTTTAGAAATTCATCTTCTGTAATAATATTTACCGAAGGAATTTTTTTTGCCTTTTCCAGCTTGCTGCCCGCGCTTTCGCCAACAACCAGATAATTTAATTTTGAACTTACAGAATTTAAAATTGTTCCCCCAAGATTTCCAACCATTTCTTCTGCATCTGAGCGTTTCATATTTAATGTTCCGGTAAATAAAAAAGTTTTTCCTGATAAATTTCTATTTTTTACCTCCTGAACTTTGTATTCTGTTTCAACTCCCAGTTGCTCAAGTTCTTTTATCAACTCAATATTATCTCTGTTTTGAAAAAAGGTATAAATGCTTTCTGCTATTTTAATGCCTACATCATCAACAAGCATTAATTCTTCCTGCGATTTTTCTGCAAGATTTTTTAATCCGGTAACAGAGCGTGCTAAAGTTTTGGCTGTGGTTTCCCCTACGTACCTTATTCCAAGTGCGTAAATTAAACGATGCAACGGCTGTTTTTTCGAAACTTCTATGGCGCTTTTTAAATTATTTATTGTTTTTTCACCAATCCCTTCCAGGGATGAAATTGAAGTAAAATCGAGTTTATAAATACCGGGAATATCTTTTAGTAATCCTAATTCAAAAAATTTTCTGACGTTTGCTTCCCCAAAATTTTTGATGTCCATTGCATCTTTGCTTACGAAATGGATTATTTTTTCAACTACTTGTGCAGGGCAACTTATATTTACGCAACGCCACACAGCTTCACCTTCCGGTTTAATTAATTTATCGCCGCAGGCCGGACAATTTGTAAGATATATTATTGGCTTTTCAGCTCCGGTTCTAACTTCAGGGTTTGATTTTACAATTTGCGGAATAACGTCACCGCTCCTTTCTATTAAAATTGAATCTCCTATTCTTAAATCTTTTTCTCTAATATAATCTTCGTTGTGAATTGAAATGCTGCTGACAGTTACTCCTCCAACCTGCACAGGTTCAATTTTTGCAACAGGTGTTACCGCGCCGGTCCTTCCCACCTGATATGAAACTGATAATAGTTTACTCGTTGCCTGCCGTGCTTTAAACTTATAAGCAATTGCCCAACGTGGATGGTGAGACGTCATTCCCAATATTTCCTGTTCATCAATTTTATTCACCTTTATCACCATCCCGTCTATCTCATATGGAAGATCATCACGTTGTATTTCAAAATTGGAAATATGCTTGATAACATTTTCAATTCCACGCAAAACTTTTGATTCGTGAACAGGACTTTTAAATCCTAAATCATTAAGCATTTGCAAAATTCCGCTGTGAGTTTTTAATTCACTTGCTTCTTTAACTGAAGAAAATAGATTAATGTAGCTGGCATGATAAACAAATGCTTCCAGTTTTCTTTTACTTACTTCTTCCGGATCTTTCATTCTTAAAGTGCCCGCCGATGCATTTCTTGGATTTGCCAAAAGCGCTAAACCTGCCTCCGACTGCTGCTTATTGAAGTTTTCAAAATTTATTTTATTCATTAAAACTTCACCTCTAAGTTCAATTTGCTCTATTCCATATTGAGAAAACTTCCCGCTTAGCGGAATAGATTTTATACGACGGATGTTATTTGTAATATCATCACCGGTTTCGCCATCACCACGGGTGGAACCTCGTATCAAACGATCGTTTTCATAAATAAGAGAAATGCTTGCTCCATCGAATTTCGGTTCTATACAATATTCAATTTCGGTTTGATTCAATGTTTCTTTAATTCTGTGATCCCAGTCTTTTAAATCTTGTTCGTTATACGAATTTTGTAAAGACAACATTGGAACTAAATGGGAAACTTTAGGGAACTCTGAATTTAAACCCCCACCAACTCTTTGAGTTGGAGAATCAAAAGTTATTTTATCAGGATTTTCAGCCTCATATTTTTCTAAATATTTATAAAGCCTGTCATATTCAGCATCGCTGATTAAGGGTGAGTTTTTAATGTAATAATTCCCTTCATGAAAACGTAAGACATCTCTCAATTCCTCAGCATTAGAGTTCAATAAATTTTCAATTTGTTTTGGAGTAGCACTAAGCCATTTTTCTGTTTTATGCTGAAGTTCAATTGTTGCTTTGTTATTCACCCTAAAGTTTTTTTACAGATGTAATTCTGAACAGAATTAAAGTTATAAAATTACTGTGGTTAATAAACAAAGTAATTGATATCTGGTATTATTTAAATTGCAGGAAACATTTAAAATGAAAGTTATCATTTGGGTTGGAGCCATTTTATTTTTCTTTTCATGCTCTCCTAAAATTCAGGTTGATACAATAATTGTGAATAGTAAAATATATACCGTTGACACAAACTTTTCAATTGCCGAAGCAATGAGTATAAATGATGGAAAGATTTTAGAACTTGGCAGCAATAAATTAATAAAAGGAAAGTATAAGTCTGTAAATGTTATTAACAGTTCCGGTAAATATATTTTTCCGGGTTTTATTGATGCACATTGCCATTTTACAGGCTTTGCATCAGATATGTGGAAATGCAATCTTTTTAATACAAAGTCATTTTCAGAGATAATAAATTTATTAATACCATATTCAAAATCTGTAAATACCTTTTGGATATACGGGAGAGGCTGGGATCAAAATACATGGGCTGATAAGGAGTTCCCTGATAAATCATTCTTGGATAGTTTGTTTCCCAACCGTCCGGTGTTTTTAAAACGAATTGACGGCCATGCTGCATTAGTAAACAGCGAAGCTTTACGCCTAGCCGGAATTAATGAAACCACAGAAATTGCCGGAGGTAGCATTGAAAAAAGGAATGGGAAATTGACCGGGATTTTATTAGACAATGCAATGGATGTCGTTGATAAAATAATCCCCCAACCAAACGATTCGTTAGTACTAAATTATTTTAAAGAAGCCCAACGTTTGTGCCTTTCAGTTGGTCTGACAGGAGTTCACGATTGCGGTATTACTGAGCATACGTTCGATCTTCTTAAACACTTTGAAGCTAATGATGATTTGAAAATAAAAGTGTTTGCTTTATTATCTGATACTGCTGCATATTATGACCATTGGCTGAAGCAAGGAATTTACGAGTCACCAAAACTTAAAATGGGTGGATTTAAAATTTACAGCGACGGAGCACTGGGGTCCAGAGGGGCGTGCCTGATTGAAGATTATTCTGATAAAGCGGGCTGGAAAGGATTTATGCTAAGTTCAATTTCACATTTTCGGGATGTTGCTTTTAAACTTATAAATAGTAATTTTCAAATGTGCACTCATGCAATCGGTGACAGCGCAAATCGCGAAATACTTAAAATATATGCAGAAGTGTTAAAAGGAAAAAACGACAGGAGATGGCGTATTGAACATGCTCAGGTTATTGATTCACAAGATTTTCATTTTTTTCATGACTATTCTATTATACCATCAATACAGCCAACACATGCAGTGAGCGATATGCAATGGGCTGAAACCCGCTTAGGCGCCGAAAGGATTAAATACGCTTATGCTTATAAAGCACTTCTGCAACAAAATTTGTGGATGCCTTTGGGAACTGATTTCCCTGTAGAAGATATAGATCCTTTGAAAACTTTTTATGCCGCTGTTTTTAGGAAATCATATTTACACAATTATGCTGAACCAAAAGTTATTTCCAAAGAGGATGCTATAAGAGGGATGACAATTTGGGCTGCTAAAGCTGCATTTCAGGAAAACGAAAAGGGAAGTTTGGAGCCTGGTAAGGCTGCTGATTTTGTTATTCTTGATACTGATTTAATGA
>JAFDXB010000228.1 GCA_018268175.1 Bacteroidota bacterium
ATTTATTGGGCAGAAAAGGCCTTATTGAAAGCATTGCCAAAAATGGCAAAGAAAGCAACTTCAGAAGAATTGGTTTCGGCACTTGAATCACATTTGGAAGAAACGCAAGGCCAGGTAGAAAGATGTGAACAGATTTTTGAGCTGATGGACAAAACTCCAAAAGCAAAAAAATGCGAAGCGATGGACGGTCTTATAAAAGAAAGCCAGGAGATTATGGAAACAACTGAACAAGGACCGGTTAGAGATGCAGGAATTATTGCTGCAGGTCAAAAAGTTGAACACTATGAAATTGCCAGTTATGGTACAATGAAAGCCTTTGCAAAAATTTTAGGATTATCTCAGGTTGAAGAACTACTTGAAGAAACTTTAAATGAAGAAAAAGGGGCTGATGAAAAACTATCAACAGTTGCTGAATCATCAATAAATATTGAGGCGGCTGAAGAAGATGAAGACGAAGAATAAAATCGAATGTCAAATAAATTAAAAAGCCTCTTAAACGTTGTGTTTAAGAGGCTTTAAATTTGCGGACCGGACGGGACTCGAACCCGCGACCTCTGCCGTGACAGGGCAGCATTCTAACCAACTGAACTACCGATCCTCATAATTCAATAACTACTTATTGATTTCGGACGGCAAATATAGAACTTATCAGTAACCGCCCAAAATTATTTTTTTTCTTTTGGCATTATGGGGCATATATATTGTGGCATCAATTGCAAATTTCTTAACTATGGCCAACATCAGAAAAAAGAGCAAAGACAATGATGAAATTGTAAGTTTGCCCAACAGCAACCCGCAAAATAAATTTAAAGAAGGCAGAATAATAACTGCTAATGAGTTGAACAACATTATGAAAAATCCCGTAGAAAGGATTAAACCGAGAATTGGTAACACTTTGCATGATGAGGGAACAAATGTTGATTACAACGAAGAAAGGTTATAACATTGAAAAGGCCGGGATCAATCCCGGCCTTATGTATAATTGGTTTCTCAATTTTTTTAAATTTTTGCAAAACGTGCCTGAAAAAATCTTAAATATTTTGGTTCATAAACCATTTTTAATCCTTTTATTTTTTCACGCCTTCCATATACCCGAAGAGTAGATTCAGCTATAACATCCATATGTGCCTGAGTATATACACGGCGAGGGATAGTAAACCGCACAAGTTCGAGCTTTGGATAATAATTATCACCATTGGGTTTTCTGCCTGCAGATACAATTCCTCGTTCCATAGTCCTCACACCTGAATCTAAATATATTTCTGCTGCCAGCGTTTGAGCCGGAAAATCATCCTGCGACAGATGCGGTAAAAATTTTTTCGCATCTACAAAAATTCCATGCCCGCCAATAGGTTTTACAATCGGAATTCCGTAATTGATCATTTTTTCACCAAGATATATTACTTGTCCAACTCTTGCTCTAATATGATCATCATCTACACTTTCCGAAATGCCTATTGCCATAGCTTCCATGTCTCTTCCGGCAAGGCCGCCGTAGGTATGCAAGCCTTCATACACTACAACCATATTTCTTGCCTCTTCAAAAACTTCCCATTCATTGGTTGTCATAAAGCCACCTATGTTTACAAGTGCATCTTTTTTTGCACTCATTGTTGCGCCATCAGTATAAGAGCAAATTTCTTTTACAATTTCCCTTACTGATTTATTGCTAAATCCCTTTTCTTTTTGCTGAATAAAATATGCATTTTCAGCAACCCTTGTCATATCATGTATAATGCGGATGTTATATTTTTTTGTGAATGCTCTAAGGTCTTTTAAGTTTTGCATACTTATTGGCTGGCCGCCGGCCATATTCACACTTGTGGCAATACTTACGTAAGGAATTTTTGAAGCGCCATATTTCTTTACAAGTTTATCAAGTTTAATAAGGTCAACATTTCCCTTAAAAGGAAATTCATTTTCAGGATCGTGTGCCTCGTCAATAACTACATCTTCAAATCTGCCACCGGCAAGTTCCTGATGTAAGCGGGTTGTTGTGAAGTACATATTTCCCGGTACAATATCTCCTTTTTTAATTAAGATTTTTGACAAGATATTCTCAGCGCCTCTTCCCTGATGAGTTGGGATTAAATATTTATAACCATATATTTCTTTTACAACATCTTCAAGATGATAATAATTTTTGCTCCCTGCATAAGCTTCATCACCAAGCATCATTCCTGCCCATTGCCTGTCGCTCATAGCGGATGTGCCACTGTCGGTAAGCAGGTCAATATATACATCTTCCGATTTTAATAAAAAGGTGTTGTAACCTGCTTCTTTCAATGCTTTTTTTCTTTGAGCAGGAGTTGTCATTTTTATCAACTCCACCATTTTCATTTTGTACGGTTCTGCCCAACTGTTAGTGATAGGTTTCATTTTTTTATGGATTTAATGTTTCAAGTTTTGCTGTAAAATGTCTTAATAAAGGAGCTTCTTCTATTATTTTTAAACCGGGAAATTCTTTTCTTTTTTTAAAGGTTTCAATTATTACCTCAGCAACATAATCAATATGACTTTGAGTGTACACGCGGCGTGGTATAGCTAAGCGCACAAGTTCCAGTGGAGCAGGTATAAGGCTTTTTGCTTCATTATATTTTCCAAACATAAGAGAACCGATTTCAACTCCTCTGATTCCCCCATCAATATATAGGGCGCAAGCTAGAGCTTGAGCAGGATATTGCTCAACAGGAATATGCGACATAAAAGCTTTACCGTCGAGATAAACTGCATGTCCGCCGGCAGGCTGCATTACAGGTATATTATGATCGAGAAGTTTATTGCACAAATATTCAATACTTCTTATCCGGTATTGAAGATAATTCTCTTCCATTACTTCATATAAGCCTATTGCAATTGCTTCAAGGTCTCTTCC
>JAFDXB010000229.1 GCA_018268175.1 Bacteroidota bacterium
ATCAAAATATTATATAAACAGATTTGAAGCCATAATTGAAAATAACAGAAAACTATATCCCTATAATGGATTAATTCAAATTGACCAGGGAGATCATTTTATAAAAGCCGGTTTTACTGGAAATTATTTTTTCAACTATCCAATGGGCGGAGGTTTGAACGTACGTTTGTATGCCGGAAAATTTATTTACACTTCTGATAAAACAAGTTTAGCAGGTTTTAAAACAGGAAGGTACCATTTGAATTTGACAGGCGCAAACGGCTATGAAGACTACACTTATTCAGATTATTTTATAGGCAGAAATGAATTTGAGGGATTTGCATCTCAACAAATTCAGATACGTGATGGAGGATTTAAAGTTAGAACAGATTTGCTAAGCAATAAAATAGGAAGATCGGACGACTGGCTTACAGCATTAAATTTTACAAGTTCAATTCCTAATAAAATAAGTCCATTAGCACTGTTGCCTGCAAATATTCCACTTAAATTATTTGCTGATGTTGGCACATGGAATGATAATGAAAAAATTAAAATTTTATACGATGCAGGTTTGCAACTTTCTTTTTTAAATGTAATAGATATTTACATTCCGCTTATTTACAGTAAAGTATATGATGATTATTTTAAAAGCACAATTACCGAAAAACGCTTTTTGAAAAAAATATCCTTTAGTATAAGTTTCAGCAATTTAAAGTTGAGAAAATTTCTTGTTCAAAGCCCTTTATGATTAAACACGTATTTCATAAAGATATTGACATAACAAAATGGGATAAGTGCGTTGAAGATTCAGACAATTGTCTCATTTATGCAAAAAGCTTTTATCTCAATAATATATCACCAAACTGGAATGCACTTGTTTATAAGGATTACGAAGCAGTAATGCCATTACCATGGCGAAGTAAATTCTGCATCAAATACCTATATCAGCCTGCATTTTTTCAACAGGGAGGCGTGTTTGGAAAAAATTTTTCTTCTAAATTAGTTTTAGAATTTATTAAAGCAATTCCAAATTCTTATAAGCTTATAGATATCACTCTTAATTATCATAGTTATGTTAGTAACGAAGATTTGACCAAGAAAAATAATTTCATTTTAGAATTAAAAGAACAAAGCCCAACCGGCATTCTCACCAATAAGGGTTTTCGCGAAGCATATAATAAAGCACTAAAACAAAATTTTTCTTATAAAGAATTTACTGAAATTGAATTAGCATTATCAATGCATAAATCACTTTATGGTAACAGAATATCTGTTAATGAAGAAGAATATAAAGGATTTTTAGAAATCTGTAACACATGCAAACAACAAGGTAATATGGTTTGCAGAATTGTTGAGGAAAATGGCAACCTTGTTTCTCTTGTGCTACTGCTAAAAGATAAGAATAGGCTGTATAATATTATTTCATGTACTACATTGGAAGGAAGGAAAAAAAACTCAAATTATTTCCTTTATTATAAACTTATTGAAGAATTCGCCCAATCAGGCCTGATTTTAGATCTTGAAGGTTCTGATATACCCGGAGTTGAATTTTTTTATAAAAGAATAACCGATAAAAATCAACCCTATTTTTATTTACGGAAGAAAAACTATAATTACAAAAGGACAAATCAGTAATGCGCCAATAATCTAAAAATTAAAATCTTCTTATTTTTAAAAATGCACTGCGATATATTTTTTCAACCTTGCTCACTTCTAAGATTAATAAAGTACTAAATCACCTAAGCCGTAAAGAAGATGGCACAAATATTTCGAAGTCATCTACAAGATGAAACAAACTATTAATCCAATATCACAAATTTTCACTCCACAATTTTTAATAATAAATTATCTTCCGGTAATAATTTCCCTTGCAAGAATAAAATCTTCAGGAGTGGTAATTTTTATGTTTTCATAATCTCCTTCCACTAAATGAACTTTTAAACCAAATGATTCAACAACAGAAGCCTCATCAGTAAACCAATCTTTATAGTCAATATTGAACGCAGGTAAAATAATTTTGCCGTAAAAAGCTTGAGGAGTTTGTACAAGACAAACAAGCTCTCTTTCAACGGCTTCATTTCCTTCGGGAGTAATAATTCTTACACTATCTTTTGAACGCACTACAGGAATAGCTGAACCCTGTTGAATTACACCTTCATAACAACGCAATATAAGTTCCGGTGAAATCAAGCACCTAACGCCATCATGAACAAAAATAACACTATCTTCTTCCGCTAATTTAAGCCCGTTTTGCACTGAGTGAAACCTTGTTCTTCCACCAACTGTAAGCCGCACACGTTTATAGTCAAAATATGCATCAATAATTTCTTGGCCGGTGCCAAGATATTCTTCCGGTAACACTAAAATTAAATTTACATCATCTCCGAAAGCCTGAATAAATGCATTAATCGAATAGTATAAAACAGGTTTGCCATTTATTAAATGAAATTGTTTCGGCAGAGGGTTGTTCATTCTAAGGCCGCTTCCTGCAGCCAATATTATTGCATATTTGTTCATTATAAATCTTTGCTGTAAATGCCAACAACCTTTTCGCCGCTGCTTTTATGATAAGCCCTGTACATACCAACACTATTAAATTGCATTGAAACATTTCCTTTTGCATCAATTCCAATCATACCTCCTTCACCTCCTAACTTAATAAGTTTTTCATGAACTACTTCGTGCATAGCATCATGGAGAGATTTATTTTTATAATCCATTATGCAACTAACATCGTGCGCAGCAACAGCCTTTATAAACGGTTCCCCATGGCCTGTACAACTAATTGCACACGTTTTATTATTGGCATAAGTTCCTGCTCCAATTACTGGGCTGTCGCCAATTCTGCCGAATTTTTTATTTGTCATTCCACCTGTGCTTGTGCCTGCTGCAATATTGCCCGAACTATCGCAGGCTACTGCGCCTACAGTACCAAATTTTTTATCTTTCATTAATTCCTGAATACCCTGATGAGTATGATCCAAAGAATAATTATCACTATCGCGGATTTCTTTCCATTGGTCATAACGAAACTGACTAAAGAAATAATCATCAGGTTCAAGCTTAACTCCTTGTTTCATTGCAAAATCAATTGCACCTTTTCCACTCAGGAAAACGTGATTACTGTTTTCCAAAACTTCAAGAGCAAGTTCAATAGGGTTTCTTACATTCCTTACTCCTGCAATAGCTCCGGCCTCAAGAGTAGAACCGTTCATAATTGCAGCATCCATTTCCTGAATACCTTTTTTTGTAAAAACGGAACCACGGCCGGCATTAAAAAGTAAATTGTCTTCCATCATTACAATTGCAGCTTTAACAGCTTCAAGCGCAGTGCCATCCATTTTTAAAACAGCAAAGCCCGCTGCCATTGCCTCTTCCAGAGCATTTAAGTAAGCCTTTTCAAGTTCCGGTGTCATATCTTCCTTTAATATAGTACCGGCACCGCCGTGTATTGCTATCGCGAAATTTTTCATCTATTTAAATTAAAATTTGCCTACAAAAGCAAATCACATTCTTCAATAAGTTTTTGTTTATTTATAGCTACTGTTCCAACTTCTTCACATACAAGGCCACCGGCTATATTTGCAACTTCTGCCATAAGTTTAACATCATGAGTGGCGGCATATACAAGCGAAGCCACTGCAATTACGGTATCGCCGGCACCGCTTACA
>JAFDXB010000022.1 GCA_018268175.1 Bacteroidota bacterium
AGGACCAATATACCACTACGTTTTATTGCATTATTAAATTTTTTCAGAGTTCTATTTAGTACTTTTTTCGAAGAAATTTCTTCCATGAATTATTATCTCCATTCCGCGTCTTTTTAGAGAAATTGAAGGATGGTTTTTTTTATGATCAGCATTTCGTGAACTATATGCTTCAATTATTTGTGAATTAGTTATAAGCCCTGCTATTTTCCGGTTCCGCTCATCTAACACAGGCAAAAAATCTATATTTAAAGAATCCATTTTTTCTGCCGCCAATCGAAGCGTCAGGTTTTCGGAGACAGTAGATACATTGGTTCGTAATAAACCTTCAATTCCCGATTCATTAGAATTTGTATAGTTCATTATATCCAAGGAACTAATAATGCCTTTATATTTTCCTGAATCATCAGTTACTATGTAATAGTTTTTTATTGTAGCTAATTTTGACAGCCATTCTCTAAGTTCTCCTATAGTGTTATTTTCACTTATTAAAATATCATCTTCTTTTTGCAGCACTTCAGAAATTAAAATATTTTCCAAAGGATCAGGCTCAAACGAATCAGGAGTTTTAATTCCTCTTCGAGCTATTTTTTCAGTCATTATTGTATTTTCCATTAAAAAGAAAGAAACAATATATGCGCCTGCACAAGCTGCAAGTAAAGGTAAAAGTGCATTTGCCTGGTTTGTAGTTTCTAGTGCAAAAATAATAGATGTTAGTAAGGCTCTTGATGCTCCGGCAAACATTGCCGACATCCCCACCAAGGCAGCCACATGCACCGGCACACCTGCTTCAGGAAAATAAGAATTAATACAAATTCCGCATAAGGCTCCCGCTGCTCCGCCAATAGTTAATAAAGGAGCTAACGTTCCACCCGCAGTTCCGCTACCAAGAGAGATTGACCAGCTTAAAAATTTTAAAATAAATAAAGAACCTAAAACTTTTACTGTTAACTCTTCATTCAACAGGTTGGTAATATTATTATAGCCAACTCCTAAGGTTTGTGGAGCAAAATATCCGATTAATCCTACAAAGAGGCCGCCTATTGCAGGCCACCACATCCAATGTAAAGGAAGTTTTTCAAAGAGATCTTCAATAAAATAAACGCATTTTGTAACAAGAATTGAAAGAATTCCAAATATGAGCCCAAGGATTCCATAAAATAATAAAGCTTCAGTACTTGCGGCTTCAATTTTCACATTCATGAAAAAAACAGGTTCTGCCCCGAAAAAAATATGCTTTCCGGCAGCGCCGGTAATACAGGCTATTGCAACTGGTATTATTGAACGTGGTGAAAACTCAAACAATAATAACTCAATCGCAAGAAAAATTGCCGCTATCGGTGTTCCAAAAATTGCTGCCATACCTGCGGTTGCACCGGAAGCTAAAAGAATTTTTCTTTCATTATGAGTTATTTTTAAAAGCTGGCCAAGGGTGGAACCCAAAGCGCCACCGGTTGCAATTATTGGCCCTTCTGCCCCAAAGGGCCCGCCGGTACCGATAGAAATTGCTGTAGCAACCGGCTTCAAATAGGTAATTGCCGGAGGTATTTTGCTTTGATTGGTAAGTATTTTTTCCATCGCTTCCGGAATTCCGTGACCACGAATTGCTTTTGAGCCATACAATGCTAATACTCCTACTACTAATCCGCCAATGGCGGGAATTAATATTACAAAAAGCCCAAGTGTGTTGCCTGCCGGACTTGCCGGAATTGCACTGAATACTCCGTAAAATGAAATATTTGTTACAAGGTTTATAAGTAAAATCAATAAATGAGCAATGTAACTTATGGCACCACCAAGCAAAAATGCAAGAAAAGAAATGTATAGAAGTCTGCGCTTATTAAAGAAACCCGGCTTAAACGGTGAAACAAGAGAAACAGAAACAGGAATAGATTTATTACGTTGCCAAAATTTCATTAATATTTTTTATTGTACGGCGGTTATTTCGCCATTTTCAATTTTTAAAAGGTACAAATGCTTGTTTTCAAAATAATCAGGGACAGCAGATTTTTTATTTAAAAACACAGGCTTTATATTAAAATCTGTAAACACTTTATGCGGATATTCATTTAAATGGCTCATAAAATCTATAGGATATTTTGCAAGTAATTTTACAAAAACATAAATACTCTCAAATCCTTTATAAGCTAAATCGGATGGCTGGGCTGCAAATTTCTTTTGATAAGCATTTTGCAACATCGCGCTGTAATTGTCTGTTTTAGGATTGTAATAAGGTGAAGTAAAATAGGCAGGTGAATAATTTTTTCCTGTCAAAAATAGATCCCAGTTGGGCATTCCTATTAGTTTAATGTTGTAGGTATTTTGCCACGAAAACACAGCGGATGCAAGATCTTGCGCAAATTTTTTATCAAGGCTGCCTCCAACAATAACATTTAATTTAGTGCTGTCTAACTTCTGCTTTAGCAAGTTTATATCGTTACCAATATTTACAGTTTGCATTTTAAGAAGTTTATTGCCATCCTGTAAATTAAATTCAGAAAAATAATCTTCAACTCTTTTTTCCTGTGGGCCTTCTTTTGTGGCGAAAACAATATTATCTGTTCCATTTTCTTGTAACAGTAAACTCATAATTGCATCGCAATGAGCCTTTAATGTTGAATTTAAGATTATTAAAAACGGATTTTTTGTAATTCCTGCATCATTAGGGTAGGTAACATTTATAAATGGAATGTTTTTTTTAAGAGCGAGTTCAGCCAAAGCAGTATAATCATCTTCCTTTACAGATCCAATTATTAAATCGAGATTAGAATATTGCGGATCATCAACAATAGAAGAAGCGTCTTTTGATTTTGAATCAAAAATCCGTGCATTAATATTAGCCTGATAAATTAAAATGCTATCAAGAGCAATTTGAACGCCGTTTATAAATTCAAGGCCGTTAAATGTAAACCGCGGAAATGTTTTATTGTATTTATAATAATTTCCGGCAAATGCCGAATCAAGATATAATGGAGCAAAAATTCCTACATTATATGTTTTATAATTATTTAAACTGTCTTGAGCTTTTGCAGAAAAAATGCAAAAGAAGAAAAATATGCTAAAAGAAAATTTCATTATTCCCATTCTATAGTTGCCGGTGGTTTGCTGCTAATATCGTAAACAACTCTGTTAATTCCTTTTACGTTATTAATAATTTTATTAGAAACTTCTGCAAGAAATTCATAAGGAAGATGAGCCCAGTCAGCGGTCATTCCATCAACTGAAGTTACCGCTCTAAGTGCAATAGTATATTCATAAGTCCTTTCATCGCCCATAACTCCTACACTTTTAACTGGTAATAAAATTGCTCCCGCCTGCCAAACAGCATTATACAGCCCAAATTCTTTTAATAATGTTATATAAATATTGTCTGCTTCTTGCAACAATTGTACCTTATCAGAGTTTACTTCACCTAAAATTCTTATTCCCAAACCCGGGCCTGGAAATGGATGGCGAGACAACATTTCGTCCGGAATTCCCAGTTCTTTGCCAATCCGGCGAACCTCATCCTTAAAAAGATTTCTAAGCGGCTCAACTAATTTAAGATGCATTTTCTCGGGTAATCCGCCAACATTATGATGAGATTTTATTGTTACAGAAGGGCCATGAACGGAAACAGATTCAATCACATCAGGATAAATAGTACCCTGTCCCAAATATTCTATATCCTTTATTTTATGAGCTTCAATATCAAATATTTCTATAAAAGATTTTCCTATTGCTTTTCTTTTTTCTTCAGGGAGGATTTTTCCATCAAGAGCTTTATAAAAATGAATTTTTGCATCCACACCCTTAACATTCAAACCTAAGGTTTTATAAATTGATAAAACATCTTCAAATTCATTTTTACGGAGAAGCCCGTTATCTACAAAAATTCCATATAAATTATCCCCAATTGCTTTATGCAGAAGAGTTGCGGCAACTGTGCTGTCAACACCACCACTCAATGCCATTACAACTTTGCTGCTTCCTAATTTTTGTTTTAAAATATTAACTTGTTCACTTATAAAATTGGCCGGGGTCCATTCGCCTTTGCAGCTGCATATATTAAATAAAAAATTTTTTATTATTCTTTTACCTTCGGTAGAATGGAAGACCTCCGGATGAAATTGTAAACCGTAAAGTTCTTTTTTTACACTTCTGAAAGCTGCAATTGGAATATCTGAAGTGGTGGCAAGTATTTCAAAATCTTTGGGAATTTGAGTTATAGAATCACTATGGCTCATCCACACCTGAGAACTTTCAGGAATTCCTGAAAAAAGCTTTTCAAATTTAGAGATTTTTAAATTTGCTCTGCCATATTCCCTTTTGTCACTTTTTTCTACATTTCCTCCGTATAATTTGGCTGTAAGCTGAGCTCCATAGCAAATTCCTAACACCGGAGCATATTGAGTTAACAATTCAATATTGAGAACAGGAGGGTCTTTCTGATTTACAGAACAAGGTGATCCTGAAAGTATAAAGCCTTTAATATCAGATGTAAAAGACAACTCTTTGTTGAAAGGAAAAATTTCGCAAAAAACTCCGGCTTCCCTAACAGCACGTGCAATTAATTGGGTGTATTGAGATCCAAAATCGTAGATAAGGATTTTTTCTGCCATGCGCAAAGTTAAATGAATGAATTTGAATGCTCAGGTTGAAAAATTAATATGCAGTTATCTTATTGGCTAATA
>JAFDXB010000230.1 GCA_018268175.1 Bacteroidota bacterium
TCTTCTGGATTTTTGGATAATGATTGATAATTGTGCCTATCAATCAACTTCTGATGCAAAGATGCACCGCTTTTGGTTGTGTATCAAGAGCATTGTTGCTCTATTTTTAAGGTGTAGTTTTTTACGCCATTATCGAACATTTACCCTCAATATAAAAATAAAACACCAAGTAGTTTTACGATGTATTGAATTTATTTCCGCCGTTGGCGAATAGTAAAAAAAAAATTTCTGCTTATTAATAAATGAAATCCCCAACAAAGACAAAAATTTTATACGTACTTATTTACTTAACTTAATAGCCTGTAAATTAGCATTGTTGACTAATACCATTTAATTAACTTTTTATGAAACTATCTTTTGCCGTATTCACGGGATTACTTTTTGCATTTGTGTTTTCCGGTTGTAAGAAAAAACAAAATGAATATAATCCCTTCTTTAATCAATATATAGATTCTTATACATCCGGAGTAATTTCTAAAACAGGTTCAATAAAAATTAAGTTTAATCCTACCTTGTCAATTACTCACGCTCTTGGCGAAACGAAAGAAAAATACTTTTCATTTTCGCCGTCAGTTAAAGGAAAAACAATTTGGCTTGATGCAAATACTATCGAGTTTCAACCTGAAAAAAATCTTGATCCTGATAAATTGTACGATGTAACTTTTAATCTTGCAAAAATTACTGATGTCCCTAAAGAATTTTCAGATTTTAAATTTCATTTTCAAACAATAAAGCCTTCATTTGAAGTAAGAAATTACGGTCTAAGAAGTTCAGGCTCAAAAGATAAAATGTTTCTTGATGGAAAAATAGAAACCGCAGATTTTGAAGACGATACAAAAGTTGAAAAATTTTTGCAAGCAACTCTTGCCGGCCAACCTTTAAAAATTTCATGGCAGCATATAAGTGGTACAAAAAGCCATCTTTTTAAGATTGAAAATATTTTAAGGACTAATAAAGAAGAAGTTCTCAAATTATCGTGGGATGGTTCATCAGTAAAAATTGAAACTAAAGGTTCTAGAGAATTTAAAGTGCCTGCCGTCGGCGATTTCAAGGTTCTGAATATTGTTGCAATGAGTGAAACTGATCAATACACCTCTGTACAATTTAGCGATCCGGTGCTTATTGGTCAGGAATTAACCGGACTTATTACAATGAATGGGCAAGAGAATATTTCTTATAGTATAAATGGAAGTGAAGTAAAATTATATTCCGATCAAAACCTTGAAGGAAATTATATTATAAATGTTAATCCCGGCATTAAAAATACTTTCGGAAACACATTGGAAAAGGGTTTTACGGCAAATGTTTTTTTTGAAAACAGATTTCCGTCTGTTCAAATTCAAGGCCGCGGAAATATCCTTCCCAATACGGGAAAACTAATTCTTCCTTTTGAATCAATAAACCTTAAAGCTGTTGATGTTACAATTCTTAAAATTTATGAAAATAATATTCCGCAATTTTTTCAAACAAACAATCTTGCGGGCGAAAGCGAATTAAGGCGTGTTGCAAAACCTATTGTTCAAAAAACAATAATGCTTGATAGCGACAAGACACTTGATTTAACAAAGCGTCAAAGATTTTCTATTGATCTTGATAAAATTTTAAAAGCAGAACAAGGAGCAATTTATCGCATCATCATCGGCTTCAGGCCGGAATATTCATTATATAACTGTGATAATAAAAAATCTGCAGAAGAAATAAATGAACCAAATTATTCTTACAATTCTTCAATTGATGAAGATGATAACTTTTGGAACAGGTATGATGATTACTATTATTATGGTTATAATTGGGAAGAAAGAGATAATCCATGTGACCGATCTTATTATAACAAAGATCGCTGGGCAAGCAGGAATATTATCGCATCAAATTTAGGGTTAACTGCAAAAATTGGTAACGACAATACTATCAGGGTTGCTGTTACAAATATCATAACTACAGATCCTATTGCAGGGGTGGAACTTGAAATGCTGGATTATCAAAATCAAATAATTCAAAAATCTTCAACAGATAAGGATGGTTTTGCAATTTTTGAAATGAAAAGAAAACCATTTTTATTAATTGCAAAAAATAAAAATGAAAAAGGTTATTTAAAACTTGATGAAGGAAGCAGTTTGCCTTTAAGCAGGTTTGATATTTCAGGCGAAGAAATTAAAAAAGGAATTAAAGGTTTTGTATTTGGAGAAAGAGGCGTTTACCGTCCCGGTGATTCATTATTTATTCAATGCATTATAGAAAATAAAGAAACAAAATTGCCTGAAGGGTTTCCTGTAGAGATGGAATTATATAATCCGCTAGGGCAAATCTTTAGAAGAATGGTGCAGCCAAATGCACCGGGCGGTTTTAATGTTTTTAAAACATCAACTGATGAAAGTTCACCAACAGGTAACTGGAGAGTGAAAATAAAAGCTGGTGGAGCATCTTTTGAAAAAAGAATTAAGGTTGAAACAGTAATGCCAAACAGACTTAAAGTTGATCTTTCCTTTGGCACTGATTCCATTATAGGTGTTTCAAATCAGGCGGGTATTTTAGAATCAAAATGGTTATTTGGTACTCCTGCAAAAAATTTAAAAGCCACAGTTGATGCATCTCTGTACTCTAAGAATTCACCTTTCCCTAAGTTTAAAGACTTCTCTTTTACAAGCCCTGTTTCAAATTATTCAACGCAGTCAAAAACTGTCTTCGATGGTTTCCTCAATAATGAAGGTAAAGCAGTTTTTAAACCTGAATTTGGAGCGGGTTCTAATTATCCGGGGCTGATGCAGGCTAATATGGTTGTTAAAGTTTTTGAACCCGGCGGAGCCTTTAGCATTAACAGTTTAAATTTTCCGTTCAGTCCTTATTCAAGTTATGTTGGAATAAAAGTTCCGCAGGGAAATAACTTCTGGGGTTTCCTTGAAACTGGTAAATCTCATTCTGCCGAAATAGTTGATGTTAACGCAAAAGGATTTTTAATCGGTGGAAACAAAACTGTTGAAGTTCAGTTTTACAAAATACAATGGAGATGGTGGTGGGATGATTCAGGAGATAATATTTCAAATTTCACACAAGACAAATATAATAAGCTTATCAGCAAACAGACTATTGAATTAAATAATGGAAAAGGCTCCTATAATTTTAAGGTTGGAGAAAATGAATGGGGGCGCTTTTTAATTCTTGTTAAAGATTTGAGCAGTGGCCACACATCAGGCCAAATTGTTTATTTAGATCAGCCTGGTTGGGAAACGCGAAGTCTCGCATCTGACCCTTCTGCAGCAGCTATGCTTTCTTTTACATCAGATAAACCAAAATATAATATTGGTGATGAAATTAAACTAACAATTCCTAGTAGTGAAGGAGGCAGAATTTTGGTAAGCCTTGAAAACGGAAGCCATGTTTTAAAAAGTTTTTGGGTTGCATCTGCAGCAGGCCAAACTGTTGTAAAGTTTAAGGCGGATAAAGAAATGTCGCCTAACATTTATGCCACTGTAAGCCTTATTCAGCCTCACTCGCAAAGTATAAACGATTTGCCGGTGCGTATGTATGGCACAATTCCGGTGTTTATAGAAGATAAAAATTCTTATTTACATCCTGAAATCTCAATGCCTTCTGTAATCCGGCCGGAACAACAAACTTCTCTTACTGTTTCGGAAAAATCCGGGAGGGAAATGTACTACTCAATTGCAATTGTTGATGATGGATTGCTTGACCTTACAAATTTTAAAACCCCGGATCCGCATTCATATTTCTATTCAAGAGAAGCGCTTGGTGTTAAAACATGGGATCTCTATGATATGATAATTGGCGCTTGGGGTGCAAATATTGAACGCATTTTATCAATTGGTGGAGATAATGAAGGTAGTGGTGCACCTAAACCCAAAAAAGCAAACAGATTTAAGCCTGTTGTAAAATATATGGGCCCTTTTAAATTAAACAAAGGCGTGAAAGCAAATCACTCTTTTATTTTACCTCAATATATTGGAAGAGTGCGTGCAATGGTTGTTGCTGCCGCAGATAATGCTTATGGAAGTACTGAAAAATCTATAGAGGTTAAAAAACCTTTGATGATTTTGGGAACAGCTCCAAGAGTTTTAGGACCAGGTGAAATTGTAAGAATTCCTGTTTCTGTTTTTGCTTTAGACAATAAAATTAAAAATGTAAATCTTGAAATAAAATCAAACAAA
>JAFDXB010000231.1 GCA_018268175.1 Bacteroidota bacterium
CGTAAAGGGAGTTGCGGAAGTTAGCAGTTTTGGAGGGTTATTAAAGCAATATGAAATAGCTGTAGTGCCCGAAAAGTTACTGGCTTTCGATATAACAATTAATGATGTTTTCAATGCTTTAGAACAAAACAATCAAAATACAGGAGGCTCTTACATCGAAAAAGGCCCCACTATTTTATTTATCCGTAGCGAAGGTTTGGTGGAGAATATGGAAGATATTCAAAATATCGTTGTGAAAAACCTTCCTAATGGAATGCCTTTACTAATCCGTGATGTTGGTGAGGTAAGGCTGGGAAATGCTGCACGTTTTGGCGCAATGACGTACAATGGAGAGCAACAAGTAGCAGGTGCTGTTGTTATGATGTTGAAAGGTGCAAACAGCAAAGAAGTCATTCAAAGTATAAAGGAAAAAATTGTACAGATAGAAAAAACTCTTCCTGAAGGAATAACAATTGATCCATTTTTAGATCGTACAAAAATGGTAAACAATGCAATTACCACAGTCTCTAAAAATCTGATGGAAGGCGCTTTGATAGTTATTTTTGTATTGGTATTGTTTTTAGGAAATTTCAGGGCAGGATTTCTCGTAGCTACTGTTATTCCACTTTCAATGCTTTTTGCTGTCATTTTGATGAATACGTTTGGCGTGAGCGGTAATTTGATGAGTTTGGGAGCATTAGATTTTGGATTAATTGTAGATGGCGCTGTTATTATTGTTGAAGCGGTATTGCATAAACTTTCTCACAGTAAGTTATTTCAAAAGGTTGATAAGTTGTCTCAACAGGAAATGGATAAAGAAGTGAAAACTTCTGCTGCTACCATGATGAACAGCGCTGTATTTGGACAGATAATAATTCTTATTGTATATCTGCCAATTTTTACTTTGCAAGGCATAGAAGGAAAGATGTTCATGCCTATGGCGCAAACAGTAATTTTTGCTTTACTCGGAGCCTTCCTTCTTTCACTTACATATATCCCAATGATGAGCACATTAGTTTTGAGCAAGAAAATTTCTCATCGTCAAACATTCTCTGATAAGCTAATGAACAGGCTTGAACGAGTTTATCAAAAATATCTCTCAAAAGCATTGAGGCATCAAAAGAAAATTTTAGGAGCGGTATTGCTTTTGTTTATTAGTGCTGTTTTTATAATGGGAAGATTAGGGGGCGAATTTATTCCTGCATTACCTGAAGGTGATTTTGCTGTTGAAACCAGAGTGCTGCCCGGCAGTAATTTAAACACTTCCATAGAAGCGGTTTCAAAGGCATCAAAAATTATCCTTGAAAAATTTCCGGAAGTTGAAGAAGTAGTTGGTAAAACCGGAAGTAGCGAAGTGCCGACAGACCCAATGCCTGTTGATGCCTCAGACTTGATGATTATTTTAAAGCCTCGAAAAGAATGGACTTCTGCAAAAACATACCCCGAGTTGGAAGCAAAAATGTCAAAAGAATTGGAAGCGATACCGGGAGTTACATTTGGATTTCAGTATCCCGTTGCAATGCGCTTTAATGAATTGATTTCAGGAGCAAGGCAAGATGTTGTGGTGAAAATTTATGGTGAAGACCTTGATACATTAGCTCATTATGCAGCTAGGTTAGGAAAAATAAGTAGTGCGGTAGATGGGAGTGAAGCATTGTATGTTGAACCGGTTACGGGAATGCCTCAAATAGTGATAAAATATAATCGCACCGCCATTTCGCAATATGGTTTAACAATAAGCGATATTAACCGTGTTGTAAATACTGCCTTTGCAGGTGAAAGCAGTGGAATGGTATATGATGGCGAAAAACGATTTGATTTAGTTGTGCGGTTAAGTGGAGAAAAAAGAAAAAATATTGAAGATGTGCGGCAACTTTTAATTGCAACTCCAAAAGGAACACAAATACCTTTGAATGTAGTAGCAGATATTGATATTGTTGAAGGGCCAAACCAAATACAACGTGAAAATTCACAACGGAGAATAATAGTTGGGTTCAATGTACGTGGTAGAGATGTGCAAAGTACAGTTAATGAATTGCAGCAAAAAATAGAAGCTCAAATAAAATTGCCTCCGGGTTATTTTATAACATACGGTGGTGCATTTGAAAATTTGAATGCAGCGAAACAACGTTTGTATATTGCTGTTCCTCTGGCATTAGCTCTAATCTTCATGTTGCTGTATTTTGCTTTTGGTTCAGTAAAACAAGGGCTGCTTATTTATACCTCCATTCCCTTATCCGCCATTGGCGGAATTTTCGCTTTGGCAATTCGTGATATTTCATTCAGTGTAAGTGCCGGTATCGGTTTTATTGCATTATTTGGTGTTGCCGTGTTAAATGGGATTGTATTAGTGGCTGAATTTAATAGGTTAAAAAAGCAAGGTTTTAAGGATTTAAAACGCGTAGTTATAATGGGAACAAAAATAAGATTGCGCCCGGTATTAATGACCGCTTTTGTTGCTTCGTTAGGTTTTTTACCTATGGCATTAAGTCACGGTGAAGGAGCTGAAGTACAAAGGCCTTTAGCAACAGTTGTTATCGGAGGATTATTAGTTGCTACTTTTTTAACGCTATTTGTTTTGCCGATTTTGTATTTGATAACCAATAATAATAAAACTCCTAAAGCATAAATGAAAAATCCAAAATCAAAAATCAAAAATCGTCAATCAAAAATCAAAAATCGTCAATCAAAAATCTAAAATCCAAAATCAAAAATCAAAAATCAAAAATCGTCAATCCTAAATGTTACTATAATTTAAAAAATATTAAGATGAATAAGTTTAGTAAAACAGATAAATGTCATCAGACTAACAAATTAATGACTTGTAATGAAAA
>JAFDXB010000232.1 GCA_018268175.1 Bacteroidota bacterium
CGGAATGAATAAGAATAAATTTTTCGCCCAATCTTTTGGTCTTATAAGAGCAATGTATTCTCTCATTTATTTAAATTTATTATTGAATGTTTTGCTTCTTCTTTAATACTTGTTTCAATAAGCCACAGTATCATCGGCAACATTATCAAAATCATAGGAACCATAAATAATCTTGTTTGATATGCAACTACTGAAACATAATGAACTAAAAACCAAAGAGGCACTAAAAATAAAAACCACTTCTTTAATAGATGCGGAAATGCCTTGAATTTATAAATTATTATTAATGGCAAAATTGCAAATGTTCCTATCAATTCAAGATATGCTTTAAAGCCAACCGCACTGAATAAATTTAATTTAAGCATCGGCAATCCTGCCGGAACTTTCCAGACCTGCTGTTCACGATAACCGAAATGCACCCTTAGCCCTATAAATATTGAAATGAAAATAACATACAAAATTGCAGTTATCAACCACGTTTTTAACTGTGGGAAACTAATATCTTTTATATTAAACTTTTTGAAATCAAATTTTGTGAAATCAGTTTGCGAAATAAAATATAAAGCCGGCATCAGTAATCCCGTTTCACGGTTAAAGGCGGCAGCAATTGTAATGGGGAACAGCCAAAGAGGATTCCAATTATATAATATCAGCAAAGCTGTGAGAGTGTATAAAATTATATCAGTGTAAGTGTTGAAAGATAAATCGGCGGCTGCTACTGCATTCCCAAAAGCAAGGGCTAAAAAACTTATACCAAAAAGTATGAGCCAATTATTTGAAACAAAATATTTCCATAACCGCCACACAAGGCAAAATATTATAAAGTGCTGAATAAATCTGAAGAATACAAAAACTATCATATACTTCATAGCACCGGGAGTTTGCATAAGTTTCACCAGCGTATCGGTTTGCTCATTTGTTCCTGAAGTGCTTTCAATATTGAAGTTTAGTTTTTGCTCTACCGGATAAATTTTGTCAATAGTGTGATTATAAACCCACAAAACCCCTTCAACCATATATGGCGACAGAACCCGGTATTGCCACGGGTTATAAAACTCCGATCGCCCTTCCATCAGCGCTATATGGCGTTCGTAGGTTAAAAGACCGTTGCTGTAATAAAAATTTCTGTAAACAGGATAAATGGAGAGTATTGCAAACATCAGGCACAACAACCATTTATTGATCTTATTTTTTTCTTGCAACGATTGTGTAATGCGGATAGACATACATTGTTCTTTTTTGTTCTTCAATTATTTCCAATTCATTGGCAATAAGTAATTCTTTTGCCTTTTTAAATCCCAGTTCATTTCCTTTTTCGCCTGCAAAAATTATATCATGTAGTTTGTTGCAATATACCAACGGGCTTTCTGCATTTATATCTTTTAAAATCAACCTTGATCCCGGCTTCATTACTTTTGCAAGATCTGAAACAAATTGTGTTTGATTAAGTTTGGGAACATGATGCAAAACATCTATGAGAAAGATAATGTCACAATTGCCAAGGTCTGCCGGAAAGTGAACACCATCGTAAGTTGCAAACTTGTAGTTTGAAAAATTTTGTTTTGAAAATAAATTATTTGCATTCTCAATCAGCCTGTCGCTTATCTCTATTCCAAATAATTCTGAAGGTTGCGCAAAATGCGAAAGCAACAAAAGAAATTGTCCTGAACCGCAGCCCACATCCCCAACTTTTTCACCCGGTTTTACCTTACTGATGAGCTCGATAAAGGGACAAATTAATGACCTGTATTTTATTTTTAACCCATCAATAAATCCTGTTCCGGGATAATTTCCCTTTAAAAAGGCTATTATTTCATGGTTAGTTACCTTGTTATTCATTAAATCTTGCAGTTAGGTTGCTAAAATAGTAATTTACCATTAAAACTTAATTTTATATTTGCTTCATGAATCTGTTGGGCAAATTTGTAATAACAGTAATTGCGATATTTTATTTTTCATCAGTCGCAGCTCAATTAAAAAAATTGTGTGTTATAGGTTCATCAACTACTTATGGATATTTTCCAGATGGTACTTCTCGCGATAGCAGTTGGGTAAGCAAAGTCAGCAAATTTTATAAAGAAGCCGGTATTGTTGATACAGTTTATAACCTCGGTGCATCCGGCCACGATTGTTATCAGGGAATGCATTCATCGTATGTTCCGCCGCCGGGGCGGAATTTACCGGCCCCTCAGTTTAATATCACCAAAGCTCTCAGTTATAATCCTGATGTTATCATAATAAATTTCCCTTCCAATAATTATGAATGGTTGCCGGATTCAGAAATTTTATTTTGCCTCCGGTCTATGAGAGATACTGCCGTTGCGCATAATGTACGTTGCTTTGTTACTACAACTCAACCCCGTGAATACACTCAATTTTTTCAACGCGAAAAACTTAAGAATTTAAAAACTTTGATTGAAGCTGAATTTGGAGTTTATGCTATAGACTTTTATTCCGACCTTGTTGAAGAGCCTTCATTAAATATTAAACCTGAATATTCTGCAGGTGATGGCGTACATTTAAGCCCTGCAGGCCATACAGTGCTTGCAAATAAAGTAATTACCGCAAATATATTTTTTGCGCCTGTGGCGATAAATAACCTGAATTTTATTTCTAATCAAATCAATGGCGCGGTAATTTTAAAGTGGAATAACAATGTTGAAAACTCTTATGTGGTGCAACATTCAACGGATGGAAATATATTCACCGATATTATGCAATTTCAAATGTTACAGTCACCTTTCAATGAATACCACGATTATTTCCCTGCAAAAGGAATTAATTTTTACCGACTTAAAATTTTTAATGGCCGTTACTTTAACTATTCAAATATTACAACTCAGTTTATAAAAACTGAAACGAAAAATATAAAAGTGTTGC
>JAFDXB010000233.1 GCA_018268175.1 Bacteroidota bacterium
GAACTACCGCCAGCTATTCTTCCTAAAGTGCCCATGCTGCATGGAATTATTATCATAGTATCGTAATTACCCGATCCTGATGCAAATGGAGCAAGGAAATCGTTTTGATCGTAAATCCTGAACTTGCCGTCGCAACTAAATTGTTCATCCAGTTCGGTTTGCCATACCTGGTTTGCTGTTGAAGAAAGAACCACAGAAATTTCAAAATCTCCTTTTGCTTCCGACAGTTTTGCTAAAATATTTTTTGCATATATAGAACCGCTGGCTCCTGTAATTGCTATTAATATTTTCCTCATTTATACAATTTATAAAAAAAGCGGCTAATGCCGCTTTAAAATCTTAAACATGAGCCATATCCGGGATATCCGCAGCTTTGTAGTCGCCGGCATCTAATTTTTTCTTTACTGCTTCAAATGCTTTTAAGGTTTCATCAACATCTTCAAATGAGTGAGATTCAGTTGGAATTAGCCTGTATATAATTTCCCCTTTGGGGATAACAGGATATACAACGATACTGCAAAAGATGTGATGATTTTCGCGAAGGTCTTTAACCATTTCTGTTGCCTCCGGCAGAGAACCTTTTAAATATATCGGCGTAACAGGGCTGTTTGTTTTTCCAATATCAAATCCTCTTTCTTTTAGTCCGGTTTGAAGCCTGTTTACATTTGCCCAAAGTTTTTCTCTTAACTGAGGCATTGTTTTTAGCATTTCCATTCTTTTCAGCAATCCTTCTACCGCAGCAATAGCAAGGCTTTTAGCGAAAATTTGACTTCTTACGTTGTAACGTAAATAATTTATAACATCTTTTTTTCCTGAAATAAAAGCGCCAATACTTCCCATGCTTTTTACAAATGTTGAGAAGTAAAGATCAATTTCATTTTGGCAGCCCTGGGCTTCATCAGCGCCGGCGCCTGTAGCACCCATATATCCAAAGCCGTGGGCATCATCAATTAAAATTCGGAAATCATATTTTTTCTTAAGGTCGGCAATTTGCTTTAAAATTCCCTGCTCACCATCCATTCCAAAAACGCCTTCGGTGATGAGTAAAATTCCCCCTCCATTCTTTTTAGCCATTTCGGTTGCACGTTGCAGTTGTTTTTCACAATCCTCAATATCATTGTGTTTAAAAGCATAACGCTGGCCCATGTGCAACCTTACACCATCAACAATACAAGCATGTGCCTCAGCATCATAAACAATTACATCTCTGCGGTTTACAAGAGCATCAATACAACTCATAATTCCCTGATAACCGAAGTTTAGAAGCATTGCATCTTCTCTTTTTGTAAAATCTGCAAGTACTCTTTCTAGTTCTTCATGTTTCAAAGTGTTACCGCTCATCATTCGTGAGCCCATTGGGTTTCCAATACCATATTTTGCAACAGCTTCGGTATCAGCCTTTCTTACTTCAGGATGATTTACCAAACCGAGGTAATTATTAAGGCTCCAAACAATCATATCTTTCCCGCGAAATTTCATACGTGGGCCTAATTCGCCCTCCAGAATAGGGAAAGCAAAATAACCGTGTGCACGCTCCATATGCTGGCCGATAGGTCCACTGTCCCGTGTAAATTTTTCAAAAATGTCCATTGATATTTACTTTATTTAGCTAAGTATCGCAAAATGCGATCTATTAGCAAAGGATTAAATTTGCTGCAAAATTAGCCAAAAATCATATAGTAATTTTAGCTGAATCCCAAAAGTTTTATATTATGAAAAATCTAAGTGTTCTTGGATGCCTTTTTTTATTTTGTTTTAAATCTTCATTTTCTCAACCTACTAAAGAAATGCGGCCAAAACTGGTGGTAGGATTGGTAATAGATCAAATGAGGTGGGATTACCTTTACCGTTATTACGACCGCTATTCTGATAAAGGATTTAAACGTCTTTTGAATGAAGGTTACAGTTACGACAATGCATTTATTAATTATGCAAACAGCGTAACAGCTGCCGGGCATGCAAGCCTTTATACAGGCGCCACTCCTTCACTTCATGGAATAGTTGGAAACGAATGGATAGATAGAAAAACCGGACTTTACAATTATTGCGTTTCCGATAAATCGGTTTCGCCGGTAGGCGGTTCTGCTAAAGCAGGAATGATGAGCCCTAAAAATTTACTCGCCACAACCATTGGAGATGAACTCCGTATTGCAACGAATTTTAGAAGCCGGGTTTTTGGAATTGCTGTAAAAGACCGTGGCAGTATTTTGCCTGCCGGCAGAAGTGCAGAAGACGTTTATTGGTTTGATGACAGCACAGGGAATTTTATTTCCAGTTCTTATTACATGAAAACATTGCCGCACTGGGCTGTTTCTTTTAATAAAAGAAAAATTGCTGATTCACTTATTTTACAAAAATGGAATTTACTGTACCCTGCAGAAACTTACATTCAAAGCACGCCGGATAATATGGATTTTGAATATCTTAAAGATGGAGAACCAATATTTCCGCATATTATTGATATTAAAAGCAAATCCAGATTTGCGGCATTCAGATATACACCTGCAGTAAATACTCTAGCTTTTGAGTATGCAAAAAATCTTCTTATTTCTGAAAATGCAGGCCGCATGCAAACCGATATGCTTTGTTTAAGTATATCCGGCACTGATTATATTGGCCATGCTTATGGTCCTTCATCAATTGAAGCCGAAGATGCTTATCTGCGGCTTGACCGCGATATTGCTGAATTTTTAAATTTCCTTGATGAGCAGTATGGCAAAGAAAATTATTTATTTTTTCTAAGTGCAGATCATGGCGCACCACAAATTCCGTCATTTTTAAAATCAAAAAAAATAAATGCAGGAAGTAATAATAATTACGCTTTGGTAAGCGAATTAAACAATGAATTGAATCTTAAATTCCATCATAAAAAAATAATTAAGGCTTATTTTGATTTTCAGTTTTTTGTTGATGAAAATTTAATTGATTCACTGTCGTTGCCAAAACATGATATTTATTCTTTCATAAAAAATTATTTAAAAAATATTCCCGGAGTTTCAGATGCATTTGACCACGATAGTATTTACACTTTAAATTATCCTGTGGCAATTAAAGAGATGTTTAATAACAGTTATTACAGGCAAAGGTCGGGAACAATTAAAATAATTATGGAGCCACAGTTTACTGATTATAAAGAAAAGGGAACAGAACATGGAACGATATATAATTACGATACACATATCCCGCTAATGTTTTTTGGTAAAAATATACCTGCCGGAAGTTCATCTAAGCGTGTGTTTATTACAGATTTAGCACCTACAATTTGTTCCCTTCTTAAAATCCAGGTTCCCAATGCAAGTTTTGGCAAAGTATTGCAATTTGAAAAATAGTTCACAATAAGGATTATTTGAATATATTTGGATTTTGCGGCTTATGAGATTTTATTTTTTATTGCTGTCAATTTTATTTTCCCAATTTTCACATTCGCAGAATGCGAGATTGAATACAATTTCCTATGATACAATTTTACCCGACCATCGTTTAAAGGCAAAAGATTTGGTGGTGCCCGGAATTTTAACCGGTTATGGTTTTTGGGCCTTGAACAGCAACGAAATTAAAAGGATTAATCAACGGGCAAAAAGAAAAATCTCTCCCGGAAAATATTATTATAAAACAAGTGTTGACGATTTTCTTCAATATACACCTGCTGTTGCGGTTTACGGTTTAAATGCTTTTGGAATAAAAGGTGAAAATAATTTGCGCGACAGAACGGTAATATATATAATGGCAACTATTATAACCTGCTCTTTTATCACCCCGTTAAAAGGCATTAGTAAAGTAGAGCGCCCTGATGGCTCCGCATGTAATTCTTTCCCTTCAGGTCATACTGCTACTGCTTTTGCTGCAGCAGAATTTTTAAGGCAAGAGTACAAAACTAAATCTCCGTGGTATGGAATTTTAGGCTATGCAGTTGCAACCACTACCGGAATTTTGAGAGTTTATAATAACAGGCATTGGGTGAGCGATATTGTTGCAGGTGCAGGTATTGGAATAATTTCTACCAAAATTTCATATTGGGCTTATCCGGAAATTAAAAAATTATTATTTAAAGACAAGCCGCGAAGATTAACCGCTGAAGACCTAAAAAATTTGAATGAGAATAATTTGCCTTATTAAAATATTTGTCCTTTCTTTTTCATTACTTCCATCTTTTGCACAAAAAGATTCTGTGCAACAATACTATCTCGGTAATGGAAAAGTGTTGTCTTATTCAAAACCGAAATTGTTTGATTTTGTAACTCATTTACCACGCGATGGTGCCGGAATTGTTTCTTCTGCATTTAAAAAGGAAAGTATTAAACCGTGGTTAATTGTAGCAGGAAGCACTCTGATTTTATGGATAGGCGATGAAGCAATTATGGATGGTGTTCATAAGTTTTCTTCAAACATTAATTTAGACCCCGAAGAGAAATATAAGGATTTAATAACCTTAAAACTTGGCAGCGAAGATGTGAAAATTTTGAAGGCGCCAAAAAATATTAATACAGCATTGTATCAGTTAGGGCAGGGGTTTCCGAGCCTTTTGGTAAGTGCAGGATTGCTTACTTACGGTAAAATAAATAATGATTACCGTGCATTAAGCACAGCAGGCCAACTTGCGGAATCTTTTATTTTAATGGGAGTAGGAACTCAGATTTTAAAAAGAATTTCAGGGCGTGAAACACCGGGGCATTCAAGTGCAAAACGGGGAAGATGGAGGCCTTTTCCTTCTTTTTCAGATTATCAAAATAATACACCGATTTATGATGCATTTCCGTCTGGGCACCTTGCAACACTTATGAGCACAGTAACAATTTTAACCGAAAATTATCCTGAGAAAAAATGGATAAAACCTGTTGGGTATTCAATAACCGGGCTTGTGGGCTATGCAATGATAAACACTGATGTACATTGGGCCAGCGATTATCCGCTTGCAATTGCATTGGGGTATTTATGTGCAAAACAAGTAGCAAAATCCCGGCGTACAGTAACCAATACAAGCGTACTAAATTCTATATCGTTCAATTTTAAGGAAAACAATGGAAGGATGCTTCCGGGGATAATTTATAAATTTTAATATACAAAAAATGCAATCCGCTAAGATTGCATTTTTTGTTGGGTTACTAGGATTCGAACCTAGACAGACAGAATCAAAATCTGTAGTGCTGCCGTTACACCATAACCCAATTTTCCCATTTTTTAATTAGGGAGTGCAAAAATAAGGGAATATAATTTTTGGGCAAAAAAGATTTTAAAATTTCCAATCATGCCATTTGCGTGGATGCTATATACTTTTGGTGCAATCCATGTTGTTCTTTATGGTTAACGTTTTTACTTAACTATAAAGATCACAGCGAATTTGTTAGCGCTTAAATAAAAAAATTAAACAACTCTTTGCCCGTCCATATCTTCTTTTTCTTTTAGGTTTTTAATCAAATCAAGCGCCTCTGAAACTACATCGCATGTTATTGTAATTAATGAGCCGGGCTTTACTGTATTATAAGCATGAAGTATTGCTTCTTTTTCATTATAAATTATTGTTATCGGAATTTGTTTTTCATTATTTTCATTAATTCCTGCAACAAGCAGTTCAACAATTTCTTCGGCGGTTCTACCGCGCAAATGCCTGTCTTGACGAATAATTATTTCATCAAAATACCTTGAAGAAATCCTTCCGATTTCTCTAATATCTTCATCACGCCTGTCGCCTGTTCCGCTAATAATACCAACTTTCGGCGAGCCGTCAATTTTACTTACAAAGTCGCACAGAAGTTGCATTCCGGCGGGGTTGTGAGCATAATCAACCAAAAATTTAAAATTTTTAAACTGAAATAAATTCAGCCTTCCGGGAGTTTGCGCAGGTGAAGGATTAAATGTTTGTAATGCAAGTTTTATATCTTCAACTTTTATACTTCTGAATAAATACGTTGCCAGAATTGCCGGCAATGTATTCATAATATTATGAACTGCCTTTCCACCGTAGGTGATAGGAATATCAGAAACTTTTTCAACTCTTATTTTCCAAACACCTTTCATTATAGTAATAAAACCATTTTCATAAACTGCAGCCAGTCCTCCTTTTTTACAATGACGTAAAATTCGCGGATTATTTTCATCCATGCTGAAAAAAGCAATATTGCATTCAAGGGATTTGCGCATATTGTAAACCAGATCATCATCAGCATTTAAGATTGCGTAACCATGTTTTACAACGGTTTCAGGAACAACAGCTTTAACTTTAGCCATTTGTTCAATGCTGTCTATGCCACCAAGGCCCATGTGATCGGCAGAAATGTTTGTTACAATTGCGATATCACATTTATCGAAAGCGAGGCCATTTTTTAGAAGGCCGCCACGAGCACATTCAAGCACTGCAAAATCAACAGTTGGATCTTTTAAAACAAAGTTTGCAGAAACAGGGCCGGTGCAATCACCTTTCATCATCATTTGATTCTGTATATAAACTCCGTCGCTTGTAGTATAACCCACTTTATAGCCGGCACTTTTTGCAATATGAGCTGTTATTCTTGTAGTTGTGGTTTTGCCGTTAGTTCCGGTGATTGCTATAATAGGGATGCGGCCGCTACTACCTTTAGGAAACAGCATATCAATAACAGGTTCTGCAACATTTCTTCCGATGCCTTCGGATGGTTCGATATGCATTCTAAAACCCGGAGCGGCATTAACTTCCAGAACGGCACCGCCGCTTTCTTTAACAGGTAATTTTAAATTTGGGGCCATTACATCTATCCCACAAATATCAAGTCCAATGATCTTTGCAATTCTTTCAGCCATGAAAATATTTGAAGGATGAACTTCATCGGTAACATCCGTGGAAGTGCCACCTGTAGAAAGGTTTGCAGTTGGTTTAAGTAAAACCAATTCTCCCTTTCTGGGAATGGAATTCAGGGTATAACCTTTTTCTGATAGCATTTTTTCAGTAAAAGAATCAACTTTAATTTGTGTAAGCACTTTTTCATGTCCATACCCGCGGCGCGGATCTTTATTAGCCTCATCAATAAGCCATTGCACAGTATGTTCGCCATCTCCGGTAACGGAGGCCGGTGTGCGAAGAGCAGCACAAACAAATTTGTAATTTATCACCAGCATCCTGAAATCAAATCCGGAAATGAATTTTTCACAAATAACATTTCTGCCGTAAACCTGTGCGGCTTCTAGCGCTTTAAGAGCATGTTCAAAATCATTAATATTGGTGGTGGCACCTTTTCCATGATTGCCATTAAGAGGTTTTATAACGCATGGATATCCAACAATTTCAATAGCAGTTTTTAATTCTTGTTCATCTCTTATTATTCTGCCGGAAGGCACAGGTATTTGTGCTGCTTCAAGAAGGTTTTTTGTGTCTTCTTTGTCGCCTGCAATATCAACAGCAATACAACTTGTAGTGCCTGCAATTGTAGCTCTGATGCGCTTTTGATTAATGCCATAGCCTAACTGAACCAGGCTGTGTTTGTTAAGCCTAATGTATGGAATACCTCTTTTTATTGCTTCATCAACTATACATCCTGTAGATGGCCCCAAACGTGTTTCTTCTCTTATAACTCTTAATTGTTGGATATAGTTTTCAAGGTCTGTTTCTTCACCACTCAATAATTGTTCAATAATTTTTACTGAAAATTTTGCGGCCATAATTCCCGCCTCTTCTTCAATATAATCGAATACAACAAAATACTCACCATGCTTTCCTGTACCACGTGTTCTGCCAAAACCGGTATCCATGCCGGCGAGTGTTTGCAACTCAAGTGCAATATGTTCAATAACATGTCCCATCCATGTTCCTTCTTCAACTCTTTTAAAGAAGCCTCCTTCTACCAGTTCGCTACAGCGGTGTGTATAAAGAGATGGAATAAGCTTTTCAAGTTTTTCTTTAAACCCCGCAATTTTATTGGTAGGCAATTCTTCTAATTCTTCAAGGTCAAGTTTCATTTGAATTAACTTGGGCCTTCTTACACTCCAATAATTTGGGCCTCTCATTGCCCTGATCTCAATAATTTTCATTAAGCAGAATGTTTTTTTTATGAGTTTCTTTATATTGTTCTTTTACATATTAAGCCCATTTCTTCTGGAACTGAATAATGTTTAACATTTTTGTTAAGAAAGGAAATTAATGATTTTTATTAAGAAGAAATTTTTTTAATTTTTTGGCCGAACATTCAATCCTTCAATCCTTCAATCGTCAATCGTTGATTTTTAGATTAGGATTTTGGATTTACAAATTACTTAATGAAAGTTGGGAGTAAATATTCACATAGTTTATTAATACAGGTATAATTTTTACCATTAAATTTGCGTTAACCACAAAAAGCAATTAATGCAATTTGCAAAAGGAAAACTTATAGCTATCGGCGGGGCCGAAGATAAGGGCACCGATTTGGAAAGAGGTGTTATTC
>JAFDXB010000234.1 GCA_018268175.1 Bacteroidota bacterium
CATATTAACTAAAAAAACGCATCGGATTTTGTTAATTTTAGAAAAGTCGAAAACCGTCCATTGTAAATTTTTGGATTTTGGATTTTTTGATTTATTGATTTCTTGATTTCTTGATTTCTTGATTTTGGATTCAATCGTAAATTTAAAATCTCACAATCGTAAATCTAAAATCGTCAATCTAAAATCTAAAATCTAAAATCACACAATCGTAAATAATTTTCTATTTTGGATTTCTTGATTTTTTGATTTTCTACAATTACACAATCTAAATCTAAAATCTACAGTCTAAAATCACACAATCTAAAATCGTCAATCTAAAATCGTAAATCGTAAATCGTAAATAATTTTTTATTTTGGATTTCTTGATTTCTTGATTTCTTGATTTTGGATTTTGGATTTTGGATTCAATCGTAAATCTAAAATCTCACATTCTAAATCTAAAATCGTCAATCTAAAATCTAAAATCTCACAATCGTAAATCTAAAATCGTCAATCTAAAATCTAAAATCTAAAATCTCACAATCGTAAATCTAAAATCGTAATTCGTAAATAATTTTTTATTTTGGATTTCTTGATTTCTTGATTTTTTGATTTTGGATTTTGGGTTCAATCGTAAATCGTAAATCTAAAATCCTACAATCGTAAATCTAAAATCGTCAATCAAAAATCTAAAATCACACAATCGTCAATCGCCACTCATCAATAATAAATAAAAAGGTGAACATTTCTGCCCACCTCCAAAACTAAAACATGCAAAAAAATTAATTGAATTTCGACCAGCCTTTATACCAATCATCAAACTGGCCGGCGGCACCTCTATAACCAACATTTACAAATTCACTTAAAGAAGGATTTGTAAAAGATGCTCCGGATAGTGCAGGAGAGCCACTGTCAGGATTAAAAAGTGGGTTAGAATAATTGAAGGCCTGAGGCATTTTAAGATCACTATTAAAATTGAGAATAGTGTTACCAAATGCCGGGGTGTTAAACCATTCAAGCACGGAAGCACTTGTTGCGCCTGTTGGTGCAGAAACACTTGCAGAATATTGCACCGGAATAGTGGATCCGCTGATAATAGTATTTTGAACATTTAATCCTGTTGAAAAATTATTATCTGTAGGATATCCTTTGCTGGCATCTATCAACAATCCGATTGGCCAACCCATAAATATTGAGTTATGAATTGAGATTGAAGAATTCCTACGAATTTGTGCTGCGGCAAGAAAAAGGCTATTACCGGTATTTGACAAATTATGTTTGGGCCCAACAACTGTGAAGTTGCTAAAAATTGCTTTTGTTTGTGGAGTAAGTTGGCTGCCATTTGCATCATTATCACTTTCAAAAGCTTCAGACTTTGAAATATCAGCAACAGATGAATCTCTTAAAGCAATTCCAAATTGCACCTTTCCTGAAAACCCATTATCTGTATCAAAATCATCATCGAGGGCTTTATAAGAAATTAAATGTGAACAATTTACAGTTCCGCCAAACCACTCAAACGAATCATCTGCTGCATATGAAACCTGAACATAATCAACAATGGTTCCATTTCCAACACCACCAAAAGTTAATCCGTTAATTTCTTTATCAGGTAAAAAAGCGTAACCTGCATATTCAATTCTCACATACCTTAAAATTCCACTATTATCTGCCGGGTTTGAACTTGCACCTAAGCCATACAAACCAAGCCCATCGCTATTATTAATGCCACCTTCAATTTCGCCAATACCTTGTTGCCCGTTAAACGACGAGTTTGTAGGTGCATTGCCTAATATTACAACACCGGCCCAATCACCACGTTGAGGGTTGGCCTCTTCGGATGTAAACACAATTGGTTTTTCGGCTGTTCCATCAGCTATAATTTTCGAACTACGTGTAATGATCAAGCCGCCTTTTCTTCCACTTTCTCCAACTATCTTCGTACCCGGTTCGATGTTTAAAATCGCGCCATTTGTTACATAAACCAGCCCACGCAATTTATACACATTACTGCTTTTTAAAGTTAGGTTACTGGTTATGCGGCCTTCTAAGATTTTACTTTCAGTATTGTCGTCAGGATTGTTATTGTAACTACCATCAACTTCAATTTTTCTACAACCTGTGGAAGTGATAAAGGCAATTAATAACAGGTAAATAATTTTTTTCATTTTTGGGGATTTTATTTATTTAAGATTATAAGAAAAAGAAAGGCTGATTGAGCTGCCGAATTTTCGTTTCACTGCTAAAGCATCTTTAGCTTTATTATACTTACGATTGTTATCTATATCCAGATAAAAGATATTATCTCTGTTTAATAGGTCAGAAATATTTAATTTAAGTTCTCCTTGGTTCTTTATAATTTTTTGAGCAATTTGAAAATCAACTAATGATCTATGTCTTTCAGTAACCGGCGGAAATTCATTACCTCCCACATAAAAAATCCTATCACCAATCTGATTAAAGAGTAAGGTGGTACTTAGTCCACATTTTTTCAAGTCGTATTGTAGTGATGCATTTAAAACATAAGGACTTTGACCTTGCATTGGCCTGTTGAGGTTTGCATTAGATTTTGAAACCCTGTTTAAGATGTAAGAAACATTAGATTGAAAAGTGAAATTTTTCAAACCCTCAATAAAATCAAGCATTTTTCTAACTTCCAATTCTACACCAAAGGAATAAGCCTTGTCTGCATTTATATAATTGAATGTACTAGCTCCACCTGAACTTGGATTATAGAATAATTCAATGGGATTTTTAAATGATTTATAAAATGCCCCCACCGTAAATAATTCACCGGGTCTTGGATAAACCTCAAACCTAATATCAGAATTAAAAATCTTTGTTCTTTCAAGAATGCGATTACCCGTAACTGTTGCACCCATATCAAAATCATAAAATGCAAAGTCGCTAAGTTCCCTAAACTCAGGCCGGATAATAGTTTGGGATGATGCTAACCTTAAATTTGTTTTATTATTTAATTTATAGGTTATGTTTATAGCCGGAAGAAAATCGAGGTCTTTTTTATGTAAATGCCTGCTATCACTTTGTTTCATGCTGCCAATTACCTGGTCATAATGTTCTATCCTCAAACCATAGGTAGCTTTTAATTTATCTGAAAACATATTTTCCATTTGAATAAAGCCGGCATTTAAAATTGTATTTGCAATGTACCTGTACTGATCTCCCGATATCTCATTAAACGCAAAGAGGTTTCCTGTGCCATCACCAAAATTCTCAGGTGCAAATATTTTATCTGCAGGAAGTGTGATTAGCAAAGGATTATCTGATGGGAGATAAATTGCAAATGGCCTTGAATCAAACAATCTGTCTTTTACTTGAAAAAAATAGCCTGCCTTAATTGATTGCTGTTGATTAAATAATTTAAATTCCTTTTTCAAATCACCTCCGGCTGTATAATTATAATCATTTAGAAATCCGTAATAGCGGCTGCCTGACTTTTGTGAACTTTGAGAAGCGCCAATCAGAAGTTTATAATCTGCATTTGCAGAGGTATCTTTTATGTATTCAATTCTCCTTTGATCCGGAATGTATTGATCAAGAATATTGAAACTTCCATACCAATGAAAACTAGAATTTATAAAGTTTAGGTTGTGTTCACCGTCTAAAGAGGTATTAAAAAAGGTGTTAGTTTTTAAAGCCAGTTCGTTAGCCTTAATATGTGCACCTGCCCCAGGTATAAAATCGAAATCCTTTCCTGTTTTTTCAGTTACATAATTTGTTGAGTTAACATTTAAAAGATTTTTAAATGAGACCTTATTGTTCTTTCCAATTTGAAGAGTAAAATTAGCCAGGGCGCCGGCTACAACATCCTTGCTATACTTTGTATTTTGATAATCATAAGAAATATCGGCAATATCGTTTTGCACTGTAAATAATCTGTTTATTACATCACGTGTCTTCTTGTATGATTGATTATAATTAATTGAGAAAACAGAACCAAACTTGCTCGACTTTCCAATGCTTTTATTTATCCCCCCATTTAGCTGAAAGCTTTTGTTAGCAATTGAAAAAATATTATTATTTATATTTTCGGTACTCCAAACATTTTTAAAAAGTTTTCCGTAATCACTTTTGTTTTGTCTGTTGAGAGATGCAAACTTAGATTTAGCAGGCAAAAATTCAGGTAAACCTCTAAAACCATCATCAATTCCAAGCCAATCTAATTTTCCACCTTGGTAAGAAAGGAAATCTTTTCCAAAAGTTTGAGTATTAAATCCGGTGCCAACCAAAATATTTAAAAAAGATTTTGCAGGAACATCCCTTGTTTTAATTTGTACAAGGCCACCTGCCCATTCCCCGGAAAATTCCGGAAGAAAAGCTTTATTAATAACAATGCTTTCAATCATTCCCGCAGGTAAAATATCAAATGAAAACGTTTTTCTGTCTGGCTCTGTGGTAGCCATTAAAATTCCATTTAGCATTGTTTGATTATACCTGTCATTTAACCCCCTTACAATAATATATTTACCTTCCTGAATAGATAATCCTGAAGCACGTTTTAAAACTTCTCCGGTATTCTTATCTGGTGATCTTTTAATTGTTTCTAATGAAATTACCTGTGAAACAGTGCTGGTGTTTTTTTGAAAAGCAATAAGAGACTGGGCACTTTCCTTTTTTGCAGTTGTTCTTACTACTACTGCATCTTCTGTGTTTATTTTAGGATCTAATACAATATTTAAGGTACTAATTGAGTTTGCATCAACTTCAATATTATCTATTACCTTGGTGGCATAATTTAATATCGAAATTGAAATAGAATTTTGAGAATTTGCTTTTAAAGTGATGGTATAAAAGCCATTCTGGTCGGAAACTACGCCTTTATTACTTCCCAAAATAATTACTGAAACACCACTTAATAATTTGCCTGATTTAGAATCTGAAATCTTACCTTCAATTTTTCCTGTTTGCGAAAAACTTGATAAACAAGTGAGTAAAAGAGCACAAATTGTAAATATTTTTCTCATGAATTTAGTTTAACAATGCAAAGAGAAGAATCCAGTATTAATAGAATGTTACTGCATTGTTACCAAATCATTATTAAAGTATATGCGAATTTTCTTTGCTAAAATCCTCATTCATCGCCGCGCTGCGGATTTAAATTTTTCGATTAAAACCATTTCTTAAATTGAATGGAATATTTGTAGCGCTCCTATGGAGCTTAATGTTTACATTATTTCGTATTCTATTAATCTATCGCCGCGATGCGGCTTTTTAATTTCCCACAAAATCAATCTTATAAATTAGCGGAATCTTCTATCACTACTATGGAGCTTGTTTTACACATCTATCCATTGGTATGAATTTTTCACCACGATGCGGATTTTAAATTTTGAGATAAAAATATTAATCCGAAATCAGGGCGGGGAAAAAGAAAACGACTATTTATTTAATAGTTCTAAATTTTATAAATGAAAATTTATTCGGTTAGCTGCATTCAGCTCCGTAGGAGCGATATTTTACTAGCAACA
>JAFDXB010000235.1 GCA_018268175.1 Bacteroidota bacterium
AACATTGCAGCCACTGCGAAAACAACAAGTTTTTTCATTTTTTAATGATTTTAATTTTATTAAAGTTTAAAAATAAGTTTTTGAATTGTTATTTCAAAGATTATAGGATTAATTTAGTTTAGTTTATGGTTTATAATATTATTGAAATTTTGAAATTTGGAAGTTTGTAAAAGAATATTTGCTGTAATTGTTCTTACAAAAAGTGAAATTTATCGCTCCTATGGAGCTGAATGGACACATAAATTCTTTTGCTATTAAAATTTCGCCATGCTGTGGATTTTATACTTAACATTCAATTCCACCATTTGAAAATGAATTAAATTCCTGTATCGCTCCTACGGAGCTTTAATTTAACATCAATTCATTGCTATTAACATATCGCCACGCTGTGGCTTTTTGATTTATAATCTGAAAATGAATGATAATTATTCTGTGCCTTAGAGCGTGATTGATTTTAAAAAATCTAACATACGAATATTATTCATCAGATATAATGGCGTTGTACGCCACCCTGTTTCAAATCTATCTTTTAGACCTAAGGCCTTTTTTCAGACAGAGATTTAATTCAGGTTGCATATTTAGAAGTTGAATCCTAACGTTGAATTATTAATCGCTGAATTCCTCTTTTCCCGCTTTTGCTAATAAGTTCAACGATATAAAGTCCATTAGGTAAGTTTGATACATTTAATCGTATTGATTTATCATTAGCAGTCTTTTCCTGTAGCATCCTAATTCCTTGCATATTATAAACTGTAATCATACTCTCCGAATTTAAGATTTGACCCTTTGATTCAGTGTTGTCACCTGTTCCATCATTGTCATCGTAACTGATGACAACAAGACCAGTGGATGGGTTTGGGGTCACTTGGACAATTAGTCCTCCATAGTTCGGTTGAATCACAACAGTTCTTGTTACAGTTACATTACCGCAAGTGGCAGACTGCTTTTTTAGACTTAATGAATAATAACCAACAGTTGGAAAATTAATAGTCGGAGTTGGACCTAAATAAATACTTGCCGGACCACTAGGCGGGGTCAAAGTCCAAGTGTAGGTGAAAGGGCCATAGTTAGGACTGGATTCATAAGCTGTAAAATAATAGTTTATATTAGGGTAACCGACAATTAATTGATCGTGTGTTATAGGATCGTATGGACCCGAAGGATATGGAGCCATTAGACCGAGTTCTACAATTTTGGTCCCCGTAGCAAGGATACATCCGTTAGAATTTATTACACTAACAGAAATTGTATACACTCCATATGCATTCCTGAATGTGCCTATATTCAAAATATTCGGATTGTTTGGATCCTCTAAACTTATAGACCCCGAAGGGCTAACCTGCCAGTTATATGTTACACCGGCCATCAATGGAACTGAATAACTGCCGCTGCAAGCCGATGCGGGGCCTGAAATTACAACTGTTTCTGTACAGATATCTCTGCAATCGTTTAAAGGGTGAGTAACATTTTCTAACTCTTCATAAAGCCATTTCGCATTGCGGGCAGTGAAATTAGTATGATTTACGTTGCTAAAACCTGTTGTTGTTTCTTGTGCTATGTACCCAGTTGCAGTTGAACCGTTTTGCCCATTAATGGGAAATACATATTGTCCGTTTTGCGAACTTGGGTTTTGAATATCTAACGCACTTGTAACAGGAACAAAACTCCAGACTGGCGCCATAGTAACATTATAATTGAATCCTAAAAACCAAGGTGCGATAAAACTCCAGTTTCCGGAGAGTCCGGCAGAGTTGACATTCATACGATCTCCAAGTGATTGTGTACCACCCGGAACGCTTTCCCAAGGAATTGAATTGAATGTAGGTTCATTTCGGTGGAGCTCAACGAACGTCTTGTTATTATTTATTACAAAAAACAACTTGCTCTCTCTCTTAAATTTAAAATACAAAATCTCATGACTACTATTCCCTGTTAAGGCTTTGGCATTTAAATCTATTTTATACTTCAACTTCGTCACGACAACGAAGGGAACTCCGGTTGTTAACCAACTTGTTAAAAGTTGCAATCCAATTGCTGCGCCACTTCCATTGACACCAGCATTTGCTGTAACAAGGTTGTCACCTGGCTGCATTACATTCAAACCACATTGTGATCCATTACTTATCGCTTTGAAATCGTATTCGGGTTGAATCGCCGGATTTGGAAAAGTAATTTTAGGCCGATATGTATTTAACAAAAAAGTGTTGGCAGTTACCGTTCCTGTCGTATTAGTAACCAAAAAGTTTAATTGTTGCTGAGCTCCTGGCGATAACAAAAGATTGTTTTTAACTCTGTCGAGTGAGTTAAAAATACTTCCTAAACGAAGATTAAGCGGCCCTCTTGCTTCTGGCAGCGCCATAGTCAAATGTTGAAACGAAAGCGGAATATAAGCTCCTTGATGTGGACTATCCATTGTAACGAGTAATCGCGTGTGAGTCGCTTTACGTGGGATACGTTTCACCATATCTGCAAGACAATAACGACTTATAAGTCCACCCATGCTGATCCCTATAATAACGTTATCTTCCGAACTTCCGGTTTTTATAGTCTCAAGGGCGTCAAGGGCCTGTTCAAGACATTTGGCATTCCCCGGTATATCGCCCACGCCGTTGCCCCAGTCTATAAAAACAAGATCATATCCTGCAAGATTGTCAAGTTGATTTGATAAATCATATCCATTAATGTTACTTACTTCGTAAATATATTTATTAACATCATAATTCTCCGCAATTTCTGGTAAGGCACTATGGATGTCTAAGCCTTCTACCACAATTAGTGGCTTGATCAATTGTCCGGCAGGAGTGTTCACGCTCCGTCGTATATAAATTTTACAACCGCTATGTACGCCACTTTGAGCTGGTATAACAATGTCCGGCGTTGCAAGATTCGCATATGTGTAACGTGGGCTAAAGCCTCCCGGATTGGTGACAACCACCTTTATCACCATTTGCGTTTGCAAAATTTGTCCGTTGCTTAACTGCACTTTAATTTTTACTATTTTGGGTCCGGTCGTATCTGTGTAAGTATAGCTGATGTCTGTGTTGGAGGGAGCATTCACAAAACCCGCACCCCAATTAATCTGTACATTGCTAACTGTTACACCGCTATTGTTGTAGTACAAAGCAGTATTGTAGCGTAGTGTGACAGTATTAGTAAATACACTTTGCTTGGGGTATGCAGCAAACACTTGCTTTTGCAAATATGGTGAACCCGTGCCTGTTTCGTAGATGCGGCCATTTGTATAATTTAGTTTGCCGGTTTGCAGTGCATTGGGATCAAATGTGGCATATTGTCCGTAAACAATTACTAGGCTATTTGCATTAGCCCCAGCAATCGCAGAGTTCAACGCATCAACCGAAGGCAACGTAGGTGCAGTGGTTTTATATTTTGCGCTGTATAAATCCGCATATACCATACGCAATAAATCCATATTGTTAACAAAATTGCTGTCTGTTATCTGGCCATTTAGATCATCCTTGTCCGTCATATCAGTCCCCCACTCCATCAGATAACCCGTAGGTATATTATTGGCGTTAAGAGGTTGAAAAAGAAAAGCTAAATCAGACCGACCAGTAGTGTCTCCTTGCGCGAAAGTAACAACGGCAATTAAAAGAGCGGAAGCAAGTGTAAATATTTTTTTCATCGGTTTGCTAGTTTATTTTTTTATCGAAACGACCTTGAGTGATGTGTATAGTATCTCCGATTCCACAATCGGGATTGACAAAGTGAAATTCAAATTCTCCTGAAAATATCCTATTTATCAAATCATATCGTGTGATTTTTATATATCCGGTTTTATCAGAATACGAACCAAATGAGTAAGGAGTTTCACAAATGAAATCAGAAATATTTCTTGAATAAATACTGTGGCTAAAATCGGTTCTTGAACCTATCATATATAGCCCTACTTCTGATACACTATCCGATCCAAAGTTTAATCTTTCAGTAATATCACCCTCTTTATTGAAAACTCTAATATCAATGCTACCATCATTGTAATAAGGATCAACTATCATGTCAAAATTTGGATGGTTCTGCTCAAACCCTTTAGGCGTAAATACTTTGCCATTTATGAGACAACCAAAAGTCCCTGCACCTATTTGGGTTATGGGGGGCAATACATCGACATTATTGTTTGCTTTTTTGCAGGCTGCAAAAATAAAGATGGTAAGAATTAAAATGAAATGTTTCATAGTTGGAGGATGAATTTCTCTGCGAATGTAGTCAAAATTTGCTACCTTTTTTTTAAAGGCAGTTACTTAAATATTATGAAGTTGTTATCAAACAAATATTCCCATGCGTAACAAAAGAAATATAAATTGAACTTAATGTATCTTATTCAATATAACACAGCGGATCAGGGCGGACGTACAACAAGGTATTGCCGCAAGCGGGGCTTACCGAATACTAATGAACATTTTTGCTAAATTTGAATGTTGTATTTCTAATGAGCGGAAGTGCTAAAATTCCCCGCCTGACGGCAATACGATAAACGGAATGATTTGTAGCTGAAATTAAAAATTTAACAAAGACGTTTTACCTAAGTTCTCCAATAACCGTTACGCCACCTTTTACGGTTTGGTTTAATTTTACTTCTATTTTGGTATCAACAGGTAATAAAAGATCAACACGGCTGCCAAATTTTATAAATCCCATCTC
>JAFDXB010000236.1 GCA_018268175.1 Bacteroidota bacterium
GAGCAAAAAAATAGTGCAGAGTTACTTCCACAAAGTAATTATATGGTAGAAACAAAAAATAAAACTGATTCGTGCACCGCTTGTGGAAATCCAAATGCTGATTCTGCTCATTACAATGGTGTAGTGAGAAAAGTAAATGAAACACTTAAAAGCAAAGAATAGTGAAAATCAAAATTTCCTTCCTTATAATTAGTTTAAGTTGTTTTTTGAATTGTACTAATAATGAGGAGAATAAAAATAAGACCGATAGTTACACCTTAGAGCAGTTTTCATTAAATGATAACGGTAAAAAAAATGGAGAATATAAAATATATTATCCAAATGGGAATATAAAATACTTAATCAATTATACTAATGGTGAGTTAAACGGAAAGCAAATTAAATTTTTTGAAAACGGGAAATATCAAAGTATTGCTTACTATAAAAATAATAATATAGATTCCGTAGAAAAATGGTATTATCCGAGTGGCATTCTCAAAAAGGAACTTTTTAGATTGGATTTTAAGAAATTTGGGACACAATATTATTACGACACTGGCGGCTTTTTAATGGAATCTGAATTTTTAATAAATGATTCTATTTATTCATCAAAAATTACATTCAATGAAAAAGGTCTTATAGAAAAAGTTATTGGAAGCATAATATACTGCATATATGATTATAATAAAAATGAAAGAAAAAATCATTTAGGAGCTATTTTTTATTTAAATTTTCCAATAAATAATGATAATTATAAAATACAATTCGAGTTTGTTAAAAAGTCAAATTCTAATTATATTTCCAAAATTGATTCAAATTATGTTTTTGTAAATCATTCTTGGGGAATACTTAAAGATTCAGTGGACATTGCTCAATTTACAGACATTGGCGGTGTAGTTAATATTTATGATAAAAATGGAGGCAAGATTTTATCAGATTCAACTTTTATTAAGTTATGAGATTAATGGGTAGCTATTACAAACACGGTCCCCTTGCCCGAACCGTATTAGGCCAAAACCTTGTGCAGGGCATTGATTACGCCTATACATTGCAAGGGTGGCTCAATTATATTGTAATGGTTTGTGTTCCACTACCTTGGCAGAAAAAAAAGAGGCTGTTAATCACAGCCTCTTTGCCAAGAAAATAAATCACAGTATTAACTAAATCATTCAAATAATAGTTTAAACACTATTCCAATGTCTTTAAAAAATCCTTATTCAGTTTTATATAATCCGCATTGTTATCTGCAGTAGCTAATTCTAAAGATTTTTTTGAACTCTCAATCGCTCCCTTTTTATCTCCCATATCTTTCTGAATTCTTGCCTGATACAACCAAACCCAATATGCTTTTGGATTTTGTTCCAATGCACCTTTTATACTTTCCAAAGCTTTCGCATTATTATTATCATATTCTCTGTAAAATTGTGCAGCCATCCAGTAAGGTTTTTTATCACCTTTCATTGCTTCTTCAATTTCAGCTCTTAATTTATCATTAAACCTCGCTTCAACCGGAAAAGAAACCGAAGTGTTGTCCCACATTAAGCTAACAGAACATGTTGTTGGCTTTACATCATTTATTTCAATAGTAAAACTTTCCACCTTCGGTGAAATTTTTTGAACTTTGGATTTTATCCTTAATACATCCTCAGATTCTTTATAGCCGGCAGCTCCCGGATTATTATATCCTTTATTTAAAATTATTTCCCAATCGTCCTTGCCGGGAATTGTGTACAAAGCATATGAACCCGTATCTATTTTTTTGCCATCAATATAAACGGGCTCACTAAAAGAAATACGTGTTGCAGCGTTTGCACCTGTACGCCATAATTTTCCGAACGGAACAAGATCGCCAAATATATTCCTTCCTTTTGCCGCAGGGCGGGAATAAACAATTTCTATTGTTCCCTGTCCAAAATCCTGAACAATTTTCTGCTTTGGAGAAGGCTGGGGCATATTTACCTGCGCTGATGCTGCCGATACCAGTCCTAAAAATAAAAACGATAAAAAGATTTGTTTCATAATAAAAGTTTATTGGTCAATAAATATAATTTTTACGGTTTGATACATCATTCTTGTCTGTGAAAATTGGGCTTGATCCCTGGATGGCTGGTCTGAAAATCGCTGTAAGCCAATAAGCCCGGATACATTGCCTTTATTCATTGATATTTCAAGATAATTTGCAGAATTAAATGTAGCTAATAATTCGCCCTCCTGAACATCAGCATAAGTTTCACTAATCCTGTCAATTATTTCATTCCTCTTAAATAAAATTTGAAATTTTCTTCCTTTGCGTTGTTCCTCAAATTGTTCGTGGCGGATATTCACAACTACATTTTCAAAGTTATCAATAAACATAATCTGCCCCTCAATATAATTAGGACCTAACAATGGTTTCATTGAATTTTTTACAACAAAATCATTTGAAATAGTGCCTGTTGATTCAAGGTTTTCTCCTGATTCAATTTTAGCAATTGCATTTAAGATTATTCTTGTGCAGTAAAGCAAATTTTTTCTACGGCTTTTTTCTAATGAAAGTTTTACAACTTGCTGTGGCGTTTCTTCAAGAATCATTGTAAGTAATCCATTATCTGCGCAAGCGATATATTGGCTGTTATGTTTCACAAATAATATGTGCTCAGGTTTGCTGTCAAAAAAATCAGCAATAACAATATGATAAGAATTTTCAGGGAAATTTTTTATTGCACTACGGCATATATATGCTGAATGAGGATAATTAAAAGGAATAAGAGAGTGAGTTATATCAACAATATTGTTGTTTACATTTTGTTGTAAAATTTGCCCTTTTATTGCACCCACAAGAAAATCCTGCGTTCCAATGTCGGTTGTAAGTGTAATAATTGCCATGAAAAGAAGCTATCTTATTTTACTAATTTACCTTTATTAAAATAAAATTTTCTTACAAGTTTATCAGTCAAAGACGGGAAAAACTTATTTAGAAACACTGTTCGTTTCCCCGTAGAAGTTAGAATGAGTAAACGTTTTCTTTTTTCAATAGCATCCATAATATATTTTGCACATTCTTCGGATGTCATCATACTTTCTTCATCCATTTTTGATTCACCTGTAGCTTGTGCATTTTCATTTAATGCAGAACTGCGTATATTGCTTTTTGTAAAGCCGGGACAAACAGTTAGAACATTTACGTCATTATCCCACAATTCAATTCTTATTGCTTCAAGCCAGCCATTTAATGCAAATTTACTTGCACTGTAGCCACTTCTGCCGGGCAGGCCTCTGAAACCTGCAATTGAAGATATGCCTACAATTGTTCCTTTATTTTCAATTAGAGATTCTAAAAATAATTTGGTAAGATAAACAGCGCCAAAGAAATTGATTGACATTGTTTTTTTGAAAACTTCTGCATCAGCATCACGCAACATCGCCCTCATTGAAATCCCTGCGTTATTAATTAAAATATCAATTTTACCGAATTGTTTTAGAGTAGTGTTTACAAACAATTCACAATCGTTGTATTTGCTTACATCAGCAACAACACAATGAAACGGCATTGAGTGGTAAGTCAGTTGCATATCGTACAACTTAGACTGATTACGTCCGCACGTTGCAACCTTTGCACCATTTCTTAAAAATAATTCAACCAAAGCCTCACCAATACCGCTGGTTCCACCGGAAATTGCAACCACTTTGTTCTTAAAAAAATTATTCATACGAACTGCAAAAATAGGTTGTATTTAATGATAATAAAGGTGGTTATTAATTAATTTGGTTTATACAATTGTATAATGATTTCATTATTATAATTGCACAGAAATAAAAAGTAAAATTTATTTGGTTGGAATATTATTTACCTTATTTTTGCACTCCCAAAGCGAAAAAAAGATTCCGTAGCTCAGTTGGTAGAGCAATACACTTTTAATGTATGGGCCCTGGGTTCGAGTCCCAGCGGGATCAC
>JAFDXB010000237.1 GCA_018268175.1 Bacteroidota bacterium
ATTTCGATATACAACCAAACTATTGTAACCATAAGTCCGAATGCACCATACCATTCCATATATTTTGGTGCTCCCATTTCAGAGCCTTTATCAATCATGTCAAAATCTAAAATTAAATTAAGTGCAGCTACCGCAACCACGACTAATGAAAACAAAATACCTATCGGGCTTCCCTCATGTAAAAATGCCATTCCGGTAAATCCAAAAAGTCTTAACGCCAAAACAATCATATAAAAAATAGCAATTCCTACTGTTGCGGAAATTATAATTGATTTAAATTTTTCGGTAGCTTTTATAATTCCTGCTCTATACATAAAAAACATTCCCAAGGCAACACCGAATGTAAGTCCAACAGCGTTAATTATTAAATTGGGAGCTTTTTCTGCAAAAGCAGAACTGAACATTGCTGAAATAGCTCCGATAAAAAGTCCTTCCAAAAGTGCATAAAGAGGCGCCAGGTATTGGCCCCATGTTTTTTTAAATGTAAATAAGATAGCAACTCCCAGACCACCTAATGCGCCAATTAAAATTAATGGCATAACATTCCCGCCTTCGGCGAATTCTTTCCAGCTATAAAAGGAACTTCCAACTAACATAATAGTTAAAAATCCAAATTTATTAAGCGTTCCGCGAACGGTCATAACCTCTCCTGAATAAGTTCCTGCGGCAATTTCAGATTCAAACTTTTTTTCTGTTAAAGCCGGATTGCTTGATTTTAATAATGACATTTTAATAAGGTTTTATTTTTAAAAATATAAAATTCAGCCAAGATTTACATGTTAAATATTGTTGTGCTAAAATTTTGTGGCTAAAATGAGGAAATATAAACTTTTAATTTCCCAAATCCACAATCCAAAAATCCAAAAATCGTCCATCCAAAAATCGTCAATCTAAAATCTAAAATCAAAAATCGTAAATCAAAAATCCAAAATCAAAAAATCGTCAATCTAAAATCGTCAATCTAAAATCGTAAATCAAAAATCCAAAATCAAAAAATCAAAAATCAAAAATCTAAAATCAAAAATCTAAAATCTAAAATCGTAAATCAAAAAATCATAAATCGTCCATCCAAAAATCAAATCTCCTCCTTCCTCAAAAAAATCACGCCTACTATATTTATATTTGCAGAATGGAGCAACTATCCCAAAAAATAGACGAATTAAAAACTGAAATTCTTAAAGAATCACTTTCAGATAATGATTCAATTGAAAATTTTCGTATTAAATATCTCGGATCAAAAGGTAGCGTAAAGTCTTTAATGGGATTAATGAAAAACATAGCTCCCGAAGATAAAAAAGAAGCCGGCCGTTTGCTAAATGAACTTAAGGAATTTACTGAAAATATTTATTCGGAAGCTAAAATCAGGTTCCAGGAGTTGCCATCTTCTGCTGCAGAAGAAACAGACTATACACTTCCGGGCTACAAATTTCCGGAAGGTTCAAGGCACCCTATTTCAATTGTGAGCAATAAAATTATTTCAATATTTAAAAAGCTTGGATTCAGCATCGCCGAAGGCCCTGAAATTGAAGATGACTGGCACAACTTTACAGCACTAAATTTACCTGAAAACCACCCTGCAAGAGATATGCAGGATACATTCTATATAAGTAAAAACCCCGATTGGCTGTTACGTACACACACCAGCAGCGTTCAAATAAGGGAAATGGAAAAAAATAAATTGCCATTGCGAATTATCTGCCCCGGCAGAGTTTACAGAAATGAAACTATCAGCGCAAGGGCTCACTGTTTTTTCAATCAGGTTGAGGGTTTATATATCGCTGAAAAAGTATCGTTTGCCGACTTAAAACAAACTCTTTACTTTTTTGTAAAAGAAATGTTTGGTGATGATGTGAAGGTTAGATTCAGGCCTTCGTATTTTCCGTTTACAGTACCAAGTGCTGAAATGGATATAAGTTGCCTTATTTGCAAAGGTGAAGGCTGCGCCGTTTGCAAAAGAACCGGTTGGGTTGAAATTTTAGGTTGTGGTATGGTGCATCCAAATGTCTTGGAAAATTGCGGAATTGACAGTTCAAAATATTCCGGTTATGCATTTGGAATGGGTATAGAAAGAATTACAATGCTAAAATATCAAATAAAAGACCTTCGTCTTTTTAGCGAAAATGATGTTCGCTTCCTTAACCAGTTCAAAGCACTATAAATATTAAAAAATTCAATACATTCTATTGGCACTAAAATTGAAAAGTTGTGAATAAACTTTTCAAAATGAAACTGTTAGTATTATTAATATCATCAGTAATTTTTCTTGGTGCATGCAGTTCTTCTAAAGAAGCAAGAAACGACCGGCATAAAATAAATGGCAAGTGGCAGCTGAAAACTATCAGTTCTGAAGGAATTTCCGGAACTACTAAATCAATATTATTTGATGAAGCTGAACTGAGTTGTTTTATAGAAAGTACATGGACGTTTAATCAAAATAACAGTTTGGGCAGTTATACATTCAACGGTACCGGTGAAAATTGCGGCTCATTAAAGCGTGATATAAGATGGTCTATTTTTGAGGCTGCCGGCGAGGAGCCGTTATTCCAATTTAAAAGGCTCGACAGTAAACTTAAAAATATTGATGAAAGTGGCGGTGGTTACAGGTTTTCAATAATTCAAATTGATAATTCTACTATGAAGCTGAAATCAAATTTTACCTTTGAAGGTAAACCTGCTGCATTCATATACAATTTTGTAAAGATTTAAATTTCAAACTATGAAGAAGATTAAAAATTATTTTTTATTAGCAATAGGAGCCGCAATTTTTTTAACGAGTTGTGATGCAACACGCAGAATGAGTAAACAAGATAAAGGTGTTGCCGGCGGTGCTGTTATTGGTGGTGTTGTTGGCGGTGTTATAGGCAATAATGTTGGTAAAGGAAATACAGCCATGGGAGCAATTATCGGCGCTGCTGTTGGTGGAGTGGCCGGCGGAATAATTGGAAGAAATATGGATAAACAAGCAGAAAAAATTAAAACTGAAATACCGGGTGCAAAGGTTGAAAGAGTAGGTGAAGGTATTAATGTAACCTTTGATGAAAACAATCCTGATGGCACAAAGGCCGGAGTTTATTTTGCAACTAATAAATATAATATCACTCCAAATTCTGAACTTGCTCTCGCAAAATTGCTTCAAATATTTTCAGAATACCCTAACACAAATATTTTAATTGAAGGCCATACCGATGATGTGGGAACAGATGCTTACAACCTGGGTCTTTCTCAA
>JAFDXB010000238.1 GCA_018268175.1 Bacteroidota bacterium
AAAAAGCACGTACCACCTTTTATTTTTTCAATAACGGGTTTGTTTAATTCCTGCGGAAGAGCAGGGCAACCCCAACTTCTGCCAAGGTAACCTGTACTGCGGATAAATTTTTCGCTTACATAATCGGCCCCATGCATTACTATGGCTCTGTCTTCAGCTTTATTATTAAAGCCTTTTTCAAGTCCGCACAACTTCATTGAATAACCATTTTTTCCCTCATAAGTACCTTTGGTTTCATAAAACCCAAGGCTGCTTTGAAAACTTTCAGGGATATTTGAAAATGTTTCTGCCATTTTTTGGCCTGAACCTCTGCCATGAGAAACATAAGTATTAAACAAAACCTTTTCGTTTTCAAGATCTATAACATATAAACGTTTTTGTGTGGAAGGTTTTGTGAAATCAACTATGCTTAATATTTTATTATTTAAAAATTCACCTTTTTCTTTCAAAACCAAAAATCCTTTTATGGCGTGTTCAAATGCTTCAGATGAAAGGCCCTTATTACTAAGTTCCAGTTTTTCATAAAGGTTCTCTAACACACTTAATTCAGTTTTTTCTGTTGTGTGAGATGTGAATGATAAAGCTTTATTATTAATTGAAAACGCAAATGGTAAGTGAAGCATGAATCCGAAAACTAAAAGTTTTTTTCTCAGGTTTTTTACTATCATATTGGAGTTTTAATTGACTATAGCAAAAATAAAAAATCTCCCGCTAAAGGGGAGATTTTACATGTTAAAGAATTATTATACTTCTATTGTTTAACTAATTTAATAACCTGATTGTTGCTTAGTTTTAACAAATAAATTCCTGCAGGTAAAGCTGACATATCAATAGATTGGTTGTAATTATTTAAATCAATATTTTTCAATCTATAACCCGAAACCGTAGTTAAAACTGCCTTTGAATTCAATAATTGTTTATCGTTAAAACTGATGGTCACTTTATCTGTAAACGGATTAGGATATGTTTTAACAATGGTAGCTTTTGTTAAATTATTCAACGAAACAATCTGGCTGTATTTAAATGATCCGTCATTGTCAATAATCTTCAGCCTGTATAAATTCGTTCCGCTGAAAGGAGTTGGATCTGACAAATAATAGTTGTTACCCAATTCAGAATTTGATGCAGGAATAAACCCAATTTTATTCCAGCCTGTGGCTGAATTTTGAGATTTTTCAACTTCGAAACCGGCTGTATTTATTTCAGTTGATGTAGCCCATTTAAGCATAACAACTCCCTTGTTTATCTGACCGGTAAAATTTACAAGAGTAACAGGAACAAGCCTTACACCTGTACCGGTTACTTGAATTATGTAAGCACCTTCATTAGGATCATTATTTAAAATTGTAATTGTAGCATTTAGAACTTCATTTTCGTTATGAGCAAAGCGCACAACGAAAGAAGATGATTGTCCCGGTGCAATAGTTTGGGCACCACCTCCGCTTAAAATTGAAAACCCTGCTGCTCCGGAACCGCCAATTACAATATTTGATATTTCAAGATTTGCAGAACCGGTATTAGTAATTGTGAACGTGTGATCAATTCCGGGAGATGAATAAGTACCGAAATCAGTTCCGTTTGCAGTTGATGGCGAAACATTTATTGAAATACATTCCGAATTTCCAATAACGCGGATATTTGGGACAAGTCCTTCGCAAGATCCGACAGCAGGAGATTGGAGCGACGACCAGTTGCTCACCGCGCCTGTTAATGCAAATCCAATCAATGTTCCATCATTATGATTGCAGGTAAGATCGGTTAAAATATTTTCGGTATTATCTTCTTCGCCTGTTCCTTCTTCAAAATTATAATAAGCAACTAATCCGGTTGCGTCGTCGGGAATATTACATAAAAAAGATGATAAAATTTCGGCGGATGAACGGGCAACCGACCAAATCCTTACCTCGTCTATATGGCCTGGAAACATGAAAGCGGCATTAAATGCCCCAATTTGCTGAGCGGCATCATTGCTGAATGGATTTGATGAAGCAGTTGCAACGGGAATTCCATTTTTATATAATGCTAACACTCCGGTTGAAGCATCATAAGTTACAGCAACATGCGTCCATACTCCAATTGGTAAAGGCCCTGAAGGATCAGTTAACTCAGTTAAATTACCGCCACCGAGAATTCCATTATTATCAATATATAAAGCTGAATTTGTACCTGTAATTATGTTTGCTGCAGTTGCAGGATATTGGCTCGGATTAATCCATGCTTCTTTGGTATAGCTTCCGGAGATTGTTACCGGAGTTTGAACATAAGAAAAAGTACCATCGAAGGCAAGAGAATGGCCTTTAAATGCATAAATGCCTGTTACATCAAAAGTATAAGTAACATTTTGCGCATCATTGGTTACAACAGTAATTGTAGCATTTTTTACTCCCGGAACAACATTATTTGCCAGAGTTACACCGAATGTTAAACTTCCGCCCTGCGGAATTGGCGCTAAAACCGGTGATGATACTGTAAAATCCGGTGAAGAACTTGTAATAGAAGTTATAACGAGATTATCGGTGCCGCGATTTACGATATTAAAATTATGAGTTAAGGGGGTTTCAACTGTAATTCCAAAATCAGTTCCGTCTGAAACTGATGGTGAACTATCACCATTAAAAATGCAATCTCCGTTAACCGAAGTTAAACGGGCAATTGGTTCTGCCACACAGGCACCTGTAAAAGGAGCCGGGATATCTGATGAAAAATTAGAGACATTTCCTGAAAGAGCAACATTGTGAAAAGTGCCATTTTTTTGAGGGCAATTATCCATTACGTCATTCAGAAAAGTAAGGGATGTATTATTTCCGTCCGCAATTCCCTGGTTAAAATTATAATAAGCAATAAGGCCTGAGGTTCTGTGGCTTATTTCACAATTCATTGATGAAGAAATCTCACCAGCCGTTCTTTCAACATCCCAAACTCTTACTTCATCAATATTTCCTTTAAAAAAATATGCACTGTTATAAGCAGCAATTTGGAGTTGTGGTTCAAAAAAGGGTGAAGGATTAATTTTTGAATCTACCAGCACCCCATTTTTGTAAAGGTTTAGTGCACCGGATGCCTGATTAAATGTTATTGCAACATGATACCATACGCCTGCCACAATGGGGTCGAAAACTACAACTTCAACAAGACTTCCGCCACCTAAATGCCCTGATTCTGTAATGTAAAATGCAGTACTTGTCCCCCTAAGCCGCTTTTGCACTTCGCCCGAAATAG
>JAFDXB010000239.1 GCA_018268175.1 Bacteroidota bacterium
ACCGGAAATGTTGTTAGGTGGGAATATTCAACAGATTCAACAACATGGATAAATATTTCAAATACTACTTCAACATTAAATACAACAAATCCTGGAAGTGCAATTTTTTACAGAGCACTTGTAAACAGTGGTGGTTGCAGTTCGCAGTATAGCAATATTGCGCGGGTTGGTATTCATAATTTATGGACAGGAAAATTTAGTTCAGAATGGAATAATCCATATAACTGGTCGGATGCACAATTGCCAAATATGAGTTGCGATTACGTAACAATTCCGGCAACATCAAATAATCCGGTTCTTCCATCGCAAACAATTTCTATTAAGAATTTAATTGTCTATGCAAATGCAACCCTGTATAATAATGATGCAACATTAAAAATTTCAGGTACAATTACCGGGGCAGGAAAAATTTCTGCTGATAGCAGCACAATAGAATTAAATGGAAATGTTGCACAATCTTTAAGCGGAGCAATGTTTACCGGAAATACTGTTTATAATTTAAAAGTTTCAAACAGTGGAGGATTAAATATTGTTTCAGCAGACACTTTAAAATTGCAATCAGAGCTTTCTTTTGGAGCGAGTAATGCAAAAATTTATGTGAACAACAATTTAACGCTGTTATCAAATGCACGCGGTACAGCCTCTGTACTCGATTTAACTTCAGGTGGGTTATATACAGGCAATGATATTTTAGGAAGAGTAACCGTTGAAAGATATATTCCAAAGCATCCCAAAGCATGGCAATTACTTTCAATACCAACAAACGGAAGTACAATACAGGAATCATGGCAGGAAGGAAACATGCCGATGCAGAATAACATTCCAGGCCGAGGCATAATACTTACAGGAAATGTTGCAAATGCAGTTGCAAAAGGATTCGACATATCAACTCCTGCCGGTGCAGGCATGAAATCGTATAATCCTGCAACAAACACATGGGATGGTGTTCCTGCAACTACAATCCCTATTGCAAACAAAAGGGGGTATCTGGTAATGATACGAGGAGACAGATCTGTATTTACTTCAACAGCTCCGGCAACAGAAGTTACAATCAGAACAATGGGGCAACTTTACACTACAGGCGCCAATGCACCTGAAATCACTACAGTTGCAGCAGGTAAGATGGAGTCGGTAGGAAATCCGTATGCATGTGCGGTTGATTTTTCAAAAATCACAAAAACCGGTGGCATTGCTGATATGTTTTATGTATGGGATCCTCTGTTAACAAATGCAGGCCAATCTGCATACGGGTTAGGAGGTTATCAAACCTTTACAAGAGCAGGCTCATCTTATGAGGTTACACCGGGTGGTGGAAGTTATAAAGATGGAAACCGAATGATTGAGTCGGGGCAGGCAATAATAGTATCTGCGCCATATACAGGAGGAACAATAACTTTCACTGAATCTGCAAAAGTATCAGGAAGCAATATTGTGAACAGGCCTGCAACAAACTGGCAGATGATAAGATCGAATATTTACGTAAACTCCGGTGGGTCAAGAATTTTGGTTGATGGAGTAATGAATCAATTTGATGCATTTTATTCAAATAATATTGATGAATACGATGCACCAAAACTCAGCAACACAGGAGAAAATATTTCATTGATGCGTTACAGCAAAAGGTATTCTGTAGAAAGCAGAAATGGAATTGATTATAACGATACTATATTTTACAATATGTCTGGGTTGAAAAACATAACTTATGAATTGGATATTGTTCCATTTTATATAAATGAACCGGATGTAAGGGCATATTTCCACGATAAGTATCTTGGAACTGAAGTACCGGTATCACTAACAATAAAAACTACAATTCCTTTTACAATATCAACTGCTCCGGGAGCAAATGCTGCAGACAGGTTTTACATAACATTCAGGCCAACATCTATATTACCTGTAACTTTTACAACTATATCTGCTGTTCGCTTACGCGAAAAGGAAGTTAATGTAAACTGGAATGTAGAAAATGAAATTTCGATGGAAAAGTATGAAGTTGAGCGCAGCTTAAATGGTCGTGATTTTATTAAGATCGGTGAAACAAATCCTGTTGGAAATTCTTATTACAACCTTAAAGATCTTAATGCATCGCCTGCTGATAATTTCTATAGAATAAAAGGAATAAGCATAGGCGGCAGGGTTCAATATTCTGCGGTAGCAAAAGTAAGCGGCGACAATTATATTTCTGGAATTTCAGTAATGCCTAATCCTGTTGAGAATAAAACAATGAACATCCACTTTAGTGGAACTTTAGCAGGAACATACATTGTGAAGATCACTAATAATTTAGGGCAGGTTGTTTATTCTTCAGCAATTGAAACAAATTCTGCAAACTGTGTGGTAAGTGTTGATCTTAAAAAATTAGCTGCGGGAACATACCAGGTAAGCCTGAATGGAATAAAGAAATTTTCTCAAAGAATAATAGTTAGGTAGCGATTAAGTTTAGTTAGTTTAAATTAAAAGGAGCAATTATTTGCTCCTTTTTAATTTGAAAATATTCGGAATTTTAATTTTAATCAGGTTGTCCTAAGTATTCTCTCCCATGTATCGTTGATCAATTCTTATAGCTGCAATGCATGTAAGTGTGGGGCTATTCCTAAGTAATTGTACCCCTTTTTTATACCAAATATAGAATTGTTGAAAAATTCTTATTTATTTTCTGTTATTAATATTTTACCATTTTCATTGCTCAATATATAATATCCTTTTTGGTTTGATTCATAGTTGTAATTTAACCA
>JAFDXB010000023.1 GCA_018268175.1 Bacteroidota bacterium
AGAGCATTATTGCCCTTTTATTTAAGCAGCAATTTCCGCTTCTGAAAAAGTAATAATCAGGAATTATACTATTAAAAGGCCTGTAAAAACAGTATTTTTACTGTTATAGGAAGGTTATTAATAAAATCCTTTAATATGATAACCGAAAATAAATTCTTTGTTTAACTACAAATGATAGTAATAGAACAATTATTTTTTGCTATACAAACATTAAACTTATCTTGATAAACTTTGAATAACATCATATTTGGTTACAATATGATAAACGCCGCTTTCATCTTTTCCTAAAACAGCGCCATTGTCTTTTGTAATAAAAGATCCGAGCCTTTCAACCTGCGTATCAAAACTAACTTCAGGATAAGGTTTTTCCAGTACTGATGAAACCACTTGCTCTTTTATATCAGCATTAGAAAGAATTTTTGAAAACAATCCGCTTGCGGAAATTGCACCTATATTATTTCCATTTTCAAAAACTGGTAAATTTTCAATATCATATTTCTTCATCATTTCTATTGCTTCGGCAACAGACTGGTCCGGCGAAATGGTAATTAACTTCTGTGTTCCGCGGCCGTTTATTACATCTTTAAATGTTTTAACATCCAAAAAGCCACGTTCCATCATCCATTGATCGTTGTATATTTTACCCACATACCTGCTTCCATGGTCATGGAAAATACAAACTACAACATCATCCTTTTTAAGTTGATCTTTAAATTGAAACAATCCCTGCAAACAACTTCCGGCGCTGTAACCAATAAATATTCCTTCTTCTTTTGCAATCTTTCTTGCCATTACCGCACCGTCTTTATCAGTAACTTTTGTAAAAGCATCAATTACGCTCATGTCATAATTTTCGGGCACGAAATCTTCACCAAAACCTTCACTTATATAAGGGTAAACTTCGTTTTCATCTATTTCGCCTGTTTCAAAATATTTCTTTAGTAAAGACCCGTAACTGTCAATTGCCCAAACCTTGATATTCGGATTTTTCTCCTTGAGATATTTAGCTGTTCCTACAATTGTTCCGCCGGTACCGGTTGCAACAAGAAGGTGAGTAACCTTACCTTCTGTTTGTTCCCAAATTTCAGGGCCGGTTTGCTCGTAATGAGCCAAACGATTTGCAAGATTATCGTATTGATTTACATACCAGCTATTTGGAACTTCGGTAGCAAGCCTTTTTGAAACAGAATAATAAGACCGTGGATCTTCAGGTTCTACATTTGTTGGGCAAACAATTACTTCTGCACCAACAGCTTTTAAAATATCAGCCTTCTCTTTACTTTGTTTGTCAGTAGTTGTAAAAATACACTTGTAGCCTTTTACAATTGCAGCCAGGGCCAAACCCATACCTGTATTGCCGCTTGTACCTTCAATAATTGTTCCTCCGGGCTTTATTTTACCTTCTTTCTCAGCAACTTCAAGCATCTTCAAAGCCATTCTGTCTTTTATACTGTTGCCAGGATTAAAATATTCAACTTTTGCAAGAACAGTACAAGGCAAACTTTTAGTAACCGAATTTAATTTTATCAAAGGAGTGTTACCAATAGTTTCAAGTATGTTATTTAACCACATGTTTAAATTTTTTTTTGCAAATGTATGGATAATAAAAAAGAGTGAGTTAAATGAAAATTATAGAAAAATTACTACACTACTATAATACACTTATTACAAATATTATTTATTTTCATATATACTTTTACACAGTTACAAAGTGATGTAACATCCCGTTTTAAATTCCAGGTAAATTTAGTCATTGGTGTTGCCCTTTCCCGGGGCAATACTAATTTAATATAGTAAGTGCTTTCCGAACAACTTCATCATCGCTGTTCATAATTTCAAAATAACCTTCATTTTGCCAAAGTTGCCTTGCAACTGATAATTTCAGGCTTTTAATGAGAAACGATTTATCATTAGGTTTTAAATTTTCAACAGAAAGCGAATCTTTTAAAGCTAGTTCTTTAAACAAACTCCAGCCATTCCTTTCTATATCAAAATTATTTTTGAAATCTGAAATACTGTAATTCTTTATTTCAGGATTTAAAATCCTGTATCTGTATCCAAAATCTTTTACTAATCCTCTTGCAAAAATTTTATAAATAGTAAGCCCATAATGAGAAGTATCAAAACCGACAGAAACATCTGGGTTTATACCGTCTTCACCATATAAAATGCGGCCGGCGGGAGTTTTAAAAGGCTTCCCTTTTGAAGAGTCTATATGTGCAGAATCTTGCATAAAGCGGGCACTGATTTCACCATAGTATTCTTTTATTCCATTTGCATATGATCGTTGAATACTTCTGCCAAGTGGAGTAAAATATCTTGCAACCGTTAACCTTAATGCGCTGTTGTCGTTCAAATTAAATTGTTCCTGCACTAATCCCTTTCCGAAAGATCTCCTTCCCACGATAGTGGCCCTGTCCCAATCCTGAAGTGCCCCGGCTAAAATTTCACTTGCACTCGCCGAACCTTCATTTATGAGTACCACCAAAGGCCCTGTTTCAAATTGCCCTAATCTTCTAGATCTGTATTCTTTTTTAGGAGAGTGCAATCCTTCTGTATAAGTAATTAATTTATCGCCTGATAAAAATTCATCTGCAATTTCAACCGCTTCTTCCATTACTCCACCACCATTATCTCTTAGGTCGAGAATTAATTTTTTAAGTCCTGCCTTCTTTAATGAATCAAGCGAAATCATGAATTCGCGGTAGGTTTGAGTAGAAAATTTATTTATTCTCATAAATCCAACCGAGGGTTCAATAAAATAAGCAGCATCAATACTTGATACAGGAACCTGATCTCTGGCAACATTCAAATATATCATTTTGTTGTTGCGAAGAATTCCAAGTTTTATAAGAGAGCCTCTGTTACCTTTTAGAATTTTTCGGATATCATCAGGGGATCTTTTTTTTCCTGCTAAAGCAGAATCACCGCCCGTTATTATTAAATCACCAACTTGCAAGCCTGCAGATTCAGCGGGGCCGCCCTGCAATACATTAATAACATTTAAAGTATCATTATAAATTTCAAATTCAATTCCTATTCCGTAAAAACTTCCGTAAATATCATCATTTGCTTGTTCAACTTTTGATGCCGGTATATAATATGAATGAGGATCAAGTTTGCTTAAAATTGCTGTAATTGCAGTATCTGCCAAGTCTTGAACATTCGCTGAGTCAACATACTTGTTATTAATAAGGTCCAAAATCTGTTCAATTGGTTTTCTTTTTTCAAGAAAGAAAAAATTTTTATTAGGAATTGTTTCTCTCATTTTATACCCTAAAAATATTCCTGCAACCATAGCCACACTTATTAAAAACGGTAGCCAGATATTAAACTTCCTTTTGTTCATTAAGAGAGAAATTAAAAAATTTTTGCGAAGTTATACGTAATACGGCGCTTCGCCAATTTACAGTGGACTATTATTAATAAATTATAAGTTGTAATTAATTTAAAATCGGTAAATTCATTTTGTTTTCAAATTTTGATCCCAATGAAAAATATGTTAATTGCAGACAGCGGTTCTACTAAAACTGAATGGTGCCTTATTACTGAAAATAAAAGGCAAATTGTTTTTACACAAGGATTGAGTCCTTATTTTCTTAACCAAAATGAAATTGAGCAGGTTTTAAAAAACGAACTTTTAACCGGCTTACATATTATGCCTGACACAATTCATTTTTATGGAACAGGGTGCGCTTCTGATGAAAACTGCCATATTCTTAAGCAATGCCTTTCTAATGTACTGCGGTCGGAAAAAATTGAAGTAACACATGATTTAATGGCCGCAGCGCGTGCCACATGTGGTGATAAGGCCGGTATTGTTTCAATTTTAGGTACTGGATCGAATTCTTGTTTTTATGACGGAAACAAAATTGTAAGCAACAGTCCGGGCTTAGGATATATTTTGGGTGACGAAGGGAGTGGGGCTTATCTCGGAAAAATGGTTCTTCAATATTATTTATACCAAACTTTTGAACCTGAACTTGAAGAAATGTTTTTGGAGAAGTATAAATTAACTAAACAGGAAATTTTAAATGCTGTTTATAAAAAACAACATCCAAACCGCTTTCTTGCAAATTTTGCACATTTCTTAAGTGAAAACAGGGGGCATTTTATGATTGAAAACATTATTGAAGACGGATTAAATGATTTTTTCTTTGTTCACTTATGTAAATTCACGCAAAGCTGGACTTATCCTGTGAATTTTATAGGAAGCATAGCTTATGAGTTTAAAGATGTAATATTAAGCCTGTGCCATTCCTATGAATTTGAACCCGGAATAATAGAAAAATCGCCAATGAATGCCTTGGTTGACTATCATTTAAAATATAACTAAATAAATTTTCCGTAAAAAAGGTTTTGTATTAACAATATTTTGTAAATTGGATTTTTATTTAATCATCTATAAAAATGCCATATGAATCTTAAATTTTTACTTTCTACATCCTTTATTGTTGCAAGCTTATGTGTTAATGCCCAGCATAAAGACATAGGTTACGCTATAACCGGCGATGGGAACAAAGATTTTATCTGGATGAATATCCGTCAGGTGGATCTTTCAACCGGTGAGGTTGTAAAAACTATTTTTGAAAGAAGCAAAACAGACTTTTATCTTACAGATGTAATCTCAAAAAAGACTGTAACAAGCGCTGAAGCAAAAAATACTAATATTTTTAATTCAGCAGGGTATCCAACTTCAACTTTTGTTGCGGCCGCAGCTTTGGATCAAAGAGGAAACAAATTATTTTTCACACCGATGAAAATGGGTGAATTAAGGTGGCTTGACCTAAATATTAAAAACGAGACTCCTCATTTTTATACACTTCGTGCAGATGAACTTAAGTTTGCTAACGGAAATGATGAAGCAAATAATATTACCAGAATGGTTATTTCATCTGACGGATACGGGTATGCTGTAAGCAATGATGGAAATAACTTTATAAGATTTACAACCGGCAAAGTGCCTGCTGTTACTAATCTTGGAAATCTTATTGATGATGAAGCAAATAAAGGTGTTTCAATTCATAATAAATGCACAAGTTGGGGTGGGGATATGATAGCGGATGCCTTTGGGAAATTATATATTATCAGCGCCAACAGGCATGTATTTGTTATTGATGTAAATACCAGGATTGCAACTTTTAAAGGAGCTATTTCCGGCTTGCCGGCACAATATTCTACAAATGGTGCTGCTGTATCAAAGGATGGAGATATAATTGTAACAAGTGCAAACTTTTTTGAGGGATATTATAAGGTAAACCTTTCTGATTTGAAAGCTACAAAAATGGAAGGAAGCGATTCAAAGTATAATGCCTCTGATCTTGCCAACGGCAATTTCCTTCTTCAAAAAGAAGCGGATGCAGCAGTTAAATTTGAAACAGGAAATGCTCCTGTAGCTGTTTTTGCAAGTGCGGATGCAAAGGTTTATCCTAACCCTGTAACTTCAAATTCTTTTTATGTTACACTTAACGGCCAAAAAGCGGGTAAGTACAATGTAATCCTTACAGACGTAACAGGCAGAATTATTCAAACACAGTCAACACAAGTTTCTAAAGGAAATCAAACAGTAAAAATAAATATGGTAAGCCGTCCCATAAAAGGAATTTATATGGTGAAAGTTATAAATGCCGGCAATCAGGCTGTTATTACTGAAAAAATAGTTCTTGAGTAATTTAATGATTATTTTGGGTTGATAAGTAAAAGAGGTTGCACTAAGCAGCCTCTTTTTAATTTTAGGGATGTCTTTTGAAATGATACCGGATTTATTGAGGAAATTTGCATAATGCAGGATATAGAACCATTTTACAACTGGCGCCATTTATATACATCTGAAGAAGACAGGGATTCTCCTTTCTTTAAAAGGTCGTACAGTGAATTTGAGTATTCTCAAACAATTTATAATTACTATATTCATCCGCAATGGGATTTTTTTGGGGCACGTACTTTATATATGAAGTTATTATTCGCCGATTATGACCAACACTTTGCAATTATAGAATTAATGGGTGAATGGAACGATGCCATTGAAAATGATATTATGACTTTGCGAAGAGAAGTGACAGATCATTTATACAACCATGGCATAACAAAATTTATTCTCATCTGCGATAATGTTTTAAACTTTCACAGTAGTGATGATTGCTATTATGAAGAATGGAATGAACAATTGCAAGATGAAAATGGCTGGGTGTCAATTTTAAATTTACCTGAACAAAGCAAATATGATTTTAAAGCAGCAAGGCTCACAAATTATATTTCATTGCTTGAAATGCCGCAGTGGCGAACATTTCAGCCGGAGGCTATATTTTTGGAAATTGAAAAATTCATGAACAGAAGGCTTTACTAATATCACAATTACACCTTATGTGATGTTGGTTATAAATTTCTTTTTATTTTATTTAACAGTCTTGTTTACTTTTGTGGTTCCTAATTAAACAATTTAATTACACCATGACCTGGAAACAATTCTTCTCTTCTTCCATTGGAAAAAAAATTACAGTTGCTTTAACCGGACTATTTTTAATCTTATTTCTGATAATTCATGCCGGGGTAAATTCTGCAATATTTTTAAATGACGGAGGTGAGTCGTACAATGTGTATGCACATTTTATGAGCCATAACTGGATACTACGATTTTTGGAAGTTGGGCTTTTTGCCGGATTTATTATTCATATTGTTCAAGCACTTATTGTGTGGAGGCAAAACAAATTGGCTCGTCCGGTAGGATATGCAGTTAACAAAAAAAATAAAAACAGCACATGGTATAGCCGCAGTATGGGATTGATGGGAACATTGATTTTATTGTTTTTGATAATGCACATTTCACATTTTTTCATAGGCACAAAAGTGGCTCTTTATTCAGGAGATAAACCTCATAATTTATATGAAGAAATGCTGGAAATTTTCAGCAATGGTTTTATTGTACTACTTTATATGATAGGCCTCGTGGCTTTGTTCTGGCATCTCATTCACGGCTTTCAGAGCGCATTTCAAACCCTGGGTATTAATCATAAAAAATACACTCCGGTAATAAAAGCAATTGGCGTTGCATATACAGTTATAATAATTGCACTTTTTGCACTAATGCCATTATCTATTTACTTCGGCTGGATTAAATAATCAACATTAAATTTAAAGTAAAGCATAAAAAATAAATTCTACTATGGCTTTTGATTCCAAAATTCCTCAAGGGGAAATGAAAGATAAGTGGAGCGATTATAAAGGACATGTAAAACTGGTTAACCCTGCCAATAAAAGAAAACTTGAGATCATTGTTATAGGAACAGGGCTTGCAGGTGCATCAGCGGCTGCATCTCTCGGTGAAATGGGATACCATGTTAAGGCATTTTGTTTTCAAGACAGCCCGCGCCGTGCCCACAGTATTGCGGCCCAGGGAGGGATAAATGCAGCAAAAAATTACCAAAATGACGGTGATTCTGTTTTCAGATTATTTTATGATACTGTAAAAGGTGGCGATTACCGTTCAAGAGAAGCAAACGTTTACAGGCTTGCGGAAGTAAGCAATAATATTATTGATCAATGTGTAGCTCAGGGAGTACCATTCGCACGTGAATATGGAGGGTTGTTAAGTAACCGCTCTTTCGGCGGAACTCAGGTGCAGAGAACATTTTATGCAGCGGGGCAAACAGGCCAGCAACTGCTCTTAGGTGCATATTCGGCCCTCGAAAGGCAGGTTGCACTCGGTAATGTTGAAATGTACAGCCGTCATGAAATGCTTGAAATTGTTGTTATTGATGGAAAAGCAAGAGGAATAATAGCAAGAAACCTTATAACAGGTGAACTTGAAAGGTATTTCGGGCATGCAGTACTTCTCGCCAGCGGCGGATATGGCAATGTTTTTTATTTGTCAACCAACGCAATGGGAAGTAATGTTACCGCTGCCTGGAAAGCACACAAAAAAGGAGCTTATTTTGCCAATCCTTGTTTTACACAAATTCATCCTACCTGTATTCCTGTTAGCGGCGACCATCAAAGTAAACTTACTCTTATGAGTGAAAGTTTAAGAAATGACGGACGGATATGGGTTCCGAAAAAGAAAGATGAAACCAGAAAAGGTAAGGATGTGCCGGAAGATGAAAGAGATTACTATCTTGAAAGAAGATACCCTGCTTTCGGAAACCTCGTTCCACGAGATGTGGCATCACGGGCAGCTAAAGAAAGATGTGATGCAGGTTATGGTGTAGGGTCCACAAAAATGGCAGTTTATCTAGATTTTGCAGATGCCATTTTACGCTACGGAAAAATTGAAGCAGGAAAAAGTGGAAACCATAATCCAACCAAAGATGAGGCAATAGCACTTGGTAAAAAAGTAGTTGAAGAGAAGTATGGAAACCTCTTTGAAATGTATGAAAAAATTACAGGAGAAAATCCTTATGAAACTCCAATGCGGATCTATCCCGCAGTTCACTACACAATGGGAGGCTTGTGGGTTGACTACGAGTTGCAAACAACCGTTGATGGTTTATATGCACTTGGTGAAGCAAACTTTTCTGACCATGGAGCAAACCGACTTGGAGCATCTGCTTTAATGCAGGGATTAGCTGACGGATATTTTGTTATTCCTTATACTCTTGGAAATTACCTTTCAGGAGAAATCGGCACAAAACCAATCCCAACCTCACATCCTGCGTTTGAAGAAGCAGAAAATCAGGTTGCAGAAAGAATTAATAAAATGATGAGCATTGGTGGAAATGAGAGTGTTGAAAGTTTCCACAAAAGGCTGGGAAAAATAATGTGGAATAAATGCGGAATGGCAAGAAACGCTCAAGGGTTAACAGAGGCCATTAGCGAAATAAGAGCATTAAGAGAAGAATTCTGGACAAACCTGAAAATCACTGGAGAGGTTAAAGAATATAACAATGAACTAGATAAAGCCGGCCGCGTTGCGGATTTCCTTGAATTAGGCGAACTTATGTGCATAGATGCTCTTGAAAGAAGCGAAAGCTGTGGAGGGCATTTCAGAGAGGAAAGCCAAACCCCCGATGGAGAAGCATTAAGAAATGATGAACTCTTCAGTTATGTTGCAGCATGGGAATATAAACCCGGTAATTCATGGGAGCTACATAAAGAACCACTTCATTTTGAGATTGTAAAACCAACACAAAGATCCTACAAATAATAAAAATCTTATTATATGGAACACTATGATATGAACCTCACTTTAAAAGTGTGGAAACAAAAAAACAGCACATCAAAAGGAAAATTTGAAACATATAAGGTTGATCACATTTCTTCTGAAATGAGTTTTCTGGAAATGTTTGACGTTTTAAATGAAAAATTAATAGAAGAAAAAAAAGAACCGATAGCTTTTGATCATGACTGCCGTGAAGGAATTTGCGGTGCTTGCAGCATGTACATTGATGGGCAGCCGCATGGCCCCTGGTCGAAAAACACTACCTGTCAACTCCACATGCGTGCTTTTAAAGATGGTGACACAATTGTTGTTGAACCTTGGAGAGCAAAAGCTTTTCCGGTAATTAAAGATCTTATCGTTGACCGTAGCGCTTTCGACAGAATTATTCAGGCAGGCGGATATGTTTCTGTAAACACGGGAAACCCTGTTGATGCAAATGCAATTCCCGTAGATAAAAAACTTGCCGACGAGGCATTTAATTCAGCTGCTTGTATAGGTTGCGGCGCTTGTGTTGCTGCTTGTAAAAATGGTAGCGCAATGCTCTTTGTGGGAGCCAAAGTTTCTCAACTTGCACACCTGCCACAAGGTGAACCTGAACGTGAATCCAGAGTGCTGAACATGGTTGCACAAATGGATAAAGAAGGTTTTGGTAATTGCACAAACACTTACGCTTGTGAAGCTGAATGCCCTAAAGGTATTTCTGTTCAAAATATTGCTAAACTTAATAGTGAATATCTTAAAGCAGGAACAACAACAGAAAAATAAAATATTTTTTTAGAAAAAGGCTGCAAATTTTTAGCAGCTTTTTTTCTGTAAAAACTTTTTTTGGAACCATTAAGAGATTCAGGGCAATTAACTATGAGGAGCGTTAGTACTATCTTTCCAAACTCAGTTGTTTAAGTTCTTACTAAATAACTTTCCAGACCTGATTCCAAAAAATTACATCTCAAGTTTTTCGCATCTTTTTGTAGGTAACTATGTGCAATTTTGTAATTTGAGATGAAGTGAATTTTAAAATAATATACTTATTAATTATTTGCACGGCATCTTCATTGTATGCCTTTGCTCAAATTCCTTCAAGCAACCTTAAGCACAAAAATATTCCGGTTAAGAATAATTTTAATTTCGACTCTTTAAGTGTTGTTCCCGGAACATTTTATATTACAGGTATTGATTCAGCAGACTATCTTGTTGATAATATAAATTCCACTCTAACCTGGAAAACCAAGCCCGATGGCGATTCTGTACAAATTATTTACCGCACTTTTCCTTATAAACTAAATGCTCAAACCTATAAATACAATTACGACAGTATTAAATATAACTTTATTTCTGAAACCCCTTTTGTAATAAATGCCAACCAAAATGCCTCAACAAATGTTTTTGATTTCGGTTCTATAGATGCATCGGGAAGCATTGGCCGGTCGTTGACTTTCGGCAATAGCCAGGATGCCGTGGTTAATTCATCAATGAATCTCCAATTGCATGGATTCATCGGCGACAGCCTGGAACTTACTGCTGCAATTTCTGATAACAATATTCCAATTCAGCCGGAAGGCAATACAAAGGATATTAAAGATTTTGACAGAATATATTTACAGGTAAAAAAAAATAATTGGCAGGTAAATCTCGGTGATTTGGATATTTCTGAAAACAAAAATTATTTTTTAAAATTTACAAGAAGGCTCCAGGGAATTAATGTTCAGATGGCGGACACTAAACTTAAAAATAAATTTTCCGCAACCGGTGCCATAGCAAAAGGGAAATATAACAAACAAATTCTTGCCACCATAGAAGGAAACCAAGGCCCATACAGGCTTCAGGGAGCTAACAATGAATTATATTTTGTTGTGCTTGCCGGAACTGAAAGAGTTTATCTTGATGGCGAACTGTTGCAACGTGGCGAAGAAATGGATTATGTTATAAATTACAATACCTCCGAAATTACATTTACACCATACCGCCTTATTACAAAAGATAAAAGAATTCAAGTAGAATTTGAATATGCCGACAGGAATTATCTTAACTCCCAAATCTTTATCAGCGATGAATTTGCTGCCGGTAAAAAACTAAAATTTAACCTCGCTTATTTTAATAATTCCGATGCAAAAAATTCAACTATTGACCAACCTTTGGATTCAAAACAAAAATATTTTCTATCGCAAATTGGTGACAGCATTTCAAATGCGTATTACACTACTGCACGCTTTGCTGAATATTCAGCCGGCAAAATACTTTACAGAAAAACTGATACAATTTACAATACTACCTTCCATGATTCTGTTTATGTTTTGTCATCTGATGAAAACCTTCAATTATACGAAGTATCATTTTCGTATGTGGGGCAGGGTAAGGGAAACTATATGCCTTTGAGGAATGCAGTTAATGGCCAGGCATTTTATTGGGTGTCGCCAGATGCTGAAAACAATATGATGGGAGATTGGGAACCTGTATCTCTTTTAGTTACTCCTAAAAAATTGCAAATAGTTTCTCTTGGAACATCCTTGCAAGTAAACTCAAAAACCTTAGCATATTCAGAAGTTGCTCTGAGTAAAAATGACATTAATACTTTTTCTAAAAAAGATAAAAAAAATGATATCGGCTTTGCCGGTAAACTTGAAATCACCAATTTTTCTAACATCAGGCTGTTTAATAAAAAACAGACCCTTCTTTCAAAATTAAATTTTGAATATAACGATAAATATTTTCAACCTGCGGAACGGTTAAGAAGAGTTGAATTTTACCGTGACTGGAGTTTGCCTTTAGAAGTTATTCCGGCTTCAGAGTCTTTTATATCATTTGATTTAGGCTTAAAAGATATTTCTTATAACATATCAAATTTTAGGAGAAACACAGGATATAGCGGTATAAAACAATTTATTAATTATAATATTAAATATAAAACATGGCAATACAGAGGCTTAATTAGTTTATTAAAT
>JAFDXB010000240.1 GCA_018268175.1 Bacteroidota bacterium
AGTCTTAATTTTGCAAATGGAAGTGTATTAAAATTATCAACGGCAATAATTGCAATCATCCAAAGAACATAATTTGGGTGGCCTTGCAAATCGGCTGCGGCTACAATTGAATTTTTAAACAAAAGCAATATTGCGCTGAATGTAATTGTGCTAACTGCAAGAGAAATTGATAAGGTATTATATAAATTTTTCCGGTCGTGAGTTTGAGAAAACCTAAAGTATGCAGTTTCAAGCCCGTAACTATATAAAATATTTAGAAAAGGAATAATTGTGTAAACCTGCACCAAATCTGCGGTACGCGATGGCATTGCTATAAAAAACGGCAAAGCCATGTTCATCAGGTAACCAAGAAAGCGGCTGGCAATTGAGGGAAGTCCATACCATAAAGTTTGCCCGGCCAATTTTTTAATACTGCTCAATTATATGCTTTGATCAAAAGTAATAATTACACCAATAAAATAGCTAAAAACACAATAGAAATAGATTATTGCCGTTTAATATATAATCCTTTACTACTAACTGAAAACCACTCGAATGAATTACTATAAGATTGCGCTTTCACTGGCCATAATTGGGTTGGCGATACAAATTGGAGTCTTAATTTCACCTGATGAATATTATATTTTTTCAAGAAAAGACGGCGTTTTAAAAGAAGGAATCTTATTTCCTATAATTTTATTTTCATGGGCAATTTCGTGTTTTGCAGGAGCTTTTAACTATGTGTACATTGAAAAACTTCACCTGGTGAAATATATTCCCATTGCAAGAATCAGAAAATTTCTGCCATCACTTTTATGTATTCCGGCTTGCCTTTCATTTTTATGGTTCTGCGCTAAAATATTCTTTTAGGCGGGCCAAACCTTTCATCCTTTAGCAATGTGCTATCGGTTAAAGCATACAAGAAATATATCAACTCATTTTTTTGCCGCGGAGTTAATTCAATTTTTCTTTTAAATACAGTATCAATAAATGGATTATTCTCGAACGACAATCCTAAATAATGATCAACAACTTGCGGAACTGAAAAAATACTTCCATCATGCATATAAGGATAGCTCACCTGAATATTACGCAATGATGGAACTTTAAATTTTAATGAATCGCTGCTTCTGCCTGTAACAAGCATTCTGCCGACATCATTAAACCTGTTGAGCGGCATCCCGTTATTGCGGTATGAATTATCTGTAAATAAAGGTTCTTTATGGCATGAAGAACAATTCTGTTTAAAAAGTTCATATCCCTTCTTTTCAATGTTGTTAAATTCATCTTCGCCACGCATAACCTTATCGTATTTGCTGTTAGAACTAACTATACTTCCTGTGAACTGAGCAAGAGATTTCATCAGCCTTTCACTTGTAGCTTCTTCATCGCCGAAAGCGGCTTTAAACATTGACCGGTATTCTGCATTTGAATTGAGCTTTGCCAAAACGTTTTCAATAGTTTCACCCATTTCATTTGGTGAAGTAAAAGGGTGAACCGGCTGAACTTCAATATGATTAATTCCTCCATCCCAATGATAACCTTCCATCCAGGCAAGGTTAAAAAGTGCAGGTGCGTTTCTTGTTGAAAATGTATTATTTACACCATGGCTTAAATCATGGTCGAATGTTGCAAAACTTGCAAATTGCTGATGACAACTTTCACAACTAATGTTCCCGTCGGAGCTAAGGTTGCCATCATAAAATAATTGCCTGCCTAAAGCAAATCCTTCAACCGTAGGTTTATTATTTTTAAAAATATCTGAAGGAGGTTTCGGCCAGCCTTTTGGTATTTGCAGCGGAAGAGGTGTAGGTTTTTGTATAGCAAGGCTGCATAAAAAAACAAACAGGAAAGTAAATAATATGGTAGTAAATAATTTGATAGAAATAAATTTACTCGGGTTTAACTGTAAACATTGCAGGAAAATTTGCAGCAATTTTTTTTGCCAACGTGCCGGGCAAAGTACAAATAGGATCCTCAGAAATTCTGATTGTATTTACTGAATCCCAGTATCTATCAAGGTTTACATTTATTGTTATTTCAGAAATTGAATCAGGTTTAAGTACTACCTCACCAATGTTAAATGTAATGAACTGAGAAATATTGTTTCCAAACCTATATCCGCCTACATGGTGTTCAATTCTATTACGGTCAGCATTTGACGATGATGATGTACCTTCTAATTTGAAAACAACATAGCCGGTATTCCATGTCCAGAACATATCTTTAGCAGGATCAAGAGCGCCCTGTTGAATTCCCGAACAATTTCTACTGCTGTCAACACCAAGCATAAAAACAAGCTTATTGTATTTCCCGGCAGTAAGAGGCAATTTTATTGATGTGCTTTTTGCTAAATCAATTAAATGATAATTTAAAGAATCCTCAGTAAAAGCCTGACCGTTTACCTTTAAATTAGAAACATAATACCTTAGCTTTTTTATAAAATATTGTTCGCCAAAAATATTGTTGTACGAGCTGTCACTTAAAACAATTTTTTTTCCGTTTGCGTAATGCTCAAAATTTATTTTCAAAGTAGAATTTTGACCAAACGAAATGTTAACCGCAGTAATGAAAATTACCGTCACAAAAAATAAGGTCCGGAAAATTTTCATAGTGATATTTTTTTACGGTTTTCCTTTTTATCTGAAATTTTACTTTTCACGTCAAGTCTTTTTTGCTTTGAAGCAGAAGTAGGTTTAGTTTGTTTACGTTCCTTATCTACAAGTAAAGCAATAGTAATAATGTTTTCAATTTTGTTTATAACACAATGTTTGTTTTCC
>JAFDXB010000241.1 GCA_018268175.1 Bacteroidota bacterium
AGGAGTAATTACATCTTCCACTAAAGAAGATACAATTGCGCTGAAAGCAGCACCAATTATTACAGCAACTGCCAAATCAACAACATTTCCTTTTAAGGCAAATGATTTAAAATCTTTTAAAAAACCCATAGTTAAAGTTTTAGGTGATAGCCAAAATTATAAAATATGTATTTTTTTGAAGAAAAAAGTTAAGATCTTTCACTATTTTCAAATTATTAGGTAAGATAATCGCAATTTGTGTTTAACTGCCATTTATATTAACTGATTTATTTTATTTTGCCACTCGTCTTCAAATACTACTTGAAATTCAAAGTCGTGGTCTGGAAATTCGTCAAAGAGTTCTTCCCAAGCTTTCTTTGCTCCTAATTCGTTGCAAAGTGCAAATACATCTTGTTTATATTTAGTATCCTCATTTTTAATATGGATTCCTTTTGTTTCCAAAACATATACGGTTCCGTAATCGTCTTTTTCTTCTTGCTTGTCTGCTGCAAGAAAGTCAGGATAGATTTTATTTCGTTTCCAACCTTGAATGTGATAGTCTTGTCTGCTCATGAAGTTGAATTGCTTTTTCTCCGATTTGGAAACTGATACAGGTAATAAAAATTGCAAATTTCTTAAAAATAAAAAAAAGCCCTGATTACTGATATTTTACAACCTGCAATCCTTACCTTTGCGGCTCGAAAAATAAAACAAAATTTAACTGATAGCTAAGCAAAAAATTTTATTATGGCAAATACCGGTAAAATTAAGTCTGTAATTGGTGCGGTGGTTGACGTTCAGTTCGATACTGATTCAAAACTTCCCGATATATTAAATGCACTTGAGGTAACTCGTGAAAATGGAGATGTTTTGGTTCTTGAAGTTCAGCAGCATTTAGGTGAAGATAGTGTTCGTACCATTGCAATGGACGGAACTGAAGGTTTGGTAAGAGGTACTGCCGTTAAAGACACAGGAACACAAATCACGGTTCCTACCGGTGAAGGCATTAAAGGAAGATTATTTAATGTAACCGGAGATGCTATTGATGGTTTGCCACAAGTTAGCAAAGCTAATGGACGTGCAATTCACCAAAAACCACCGTTATTTGAAGAGTTAAGTACTGCAAATGAAATTTTATACACAGGTATCAAAGTAATTGATCTTATTGAACCTTATGCAAAAGGTGGTAAAATCGGTCTTTTCGGTGGTGCCGGAGTTGGTAAAACAGTATTGATTCAGGAATTGATTAATAATATCGCTAAAGCTTACAGCGGCCTTTCTGTGTTTGCAGGAGTGGGAGAGCGTACACGTGAAGGTAACGACCTTATGCGTGAAATGATAGAAGCCGGTATTATGAATTACGGCGAAAAATTTAAGCATAGCATGGAAGAAGGTGGTTGGGACCTGAAATCAGTTGATCTTGAAAACCTTAAAGAATCTAAAGCTACTTTCGTGTTCGGTCAAATGAATGAACCGCCGGGAGCACGTGCTCGTGTTGCTCTTAGCGGCCTTACAATTGCTGAATATTTCCGCGATGGCGATGGCGAAGGCCAGGGAAGAGATATTCTTTTCTTCGTTGATAACATTTTCCGTTTTACACAGGCAGGTTCTGAGGTTTCGGCTTTGTTAGGCCGTATGCCAAGTGCGGTGGGTTATCAGCCTACACTTGCTACTGAAATGGGATTGATGCAAGAGAGAATCACTTCTACAAAAAATGGTTCTATTACATCTGTTCAGGCTGTTTATGTACCAGCGGATGACCTTACAGATCCGGCGCCTGCAACAACTTTTGCTCACCTTGATGCAACTACGGTTCTTAGCCGTAAAATTGCTGACCTTGGAATTTATCCAGCAGTTGATCCTTTAGATAGTACCAGCCGGATACTTACTCCGCAAATTGTTGGCGACCTGCATTACAATACCGCTAACAGGGTTAAACTTATTCTTCAGCGCTATAAAGAATTACAAGATATTATCGCTATTCTTGGTTTGGATGAATTAAGTGACGAAGATAAATTAGTGGTTAGCCGCGCAAGAAAAGTTCAGCGTTTCCTTAGCCAACCGTTCTTTGTTGCAGAACAATTTACAGGTTTGAAAGGTGTTCTTGTTCCGATTGAAGATACAATAAGAGGCTTTAATGCAATTATGGATGGTGAAGTTGACGAATACCCTGAAGCTGCATTCAACCTTGTTGGAACTCTTGAAGATGCTATTGAAAAAGGTAAAAAATTAATGGAAGCTTCAAAAGCTTAATTTGTAAAAATGATTTTAGAAATTTTAACTCCTGAACGTAAAATTTTTAGCGGCGATGTTTATGGCATTCAGTTACCGGGCATCAGTGGCTTGTTTGAAGTGCTGGATAAGCACGCTCCAATGGTGAGTGCATTAAAGGCAGGAAACATGAAAATTTTAAAAGATAAAACTTCTACTTCTTCTTATTCAATTCAAAGTGGTTTTGTAGAGGTTTTAAATAATAAAGCCACAGTTCTTGTGGAAGGAGCTCAGGAATTATAAAAAATATTTGATTTCTTTCTAAGCCGCCTGTATTATCAGGCGGCTTTTTATTTTAATAAATATTTTAGCTGAATTGAACTATAACCGCAAAACAATAATAAAGGAATAATTAAAAATGAAATAAAAGTTTTAGTTATTGCAAGTGTAATAATTGTAAGCACAATGATGTAAAAAGGAAATATAAAAAAGCCGCCGGATACTAAGATAGAATCAAAATGGTCGTTATTCCATTTTCTTTTAATTATTGATTTAAAAATGTAGTACGGAGGTGCAAAAACAATATATCCTGCAATTGCAGGAAGAAATAAGAGTGTTGTTTTTATAAAGTTGCTCTTAAGTTGAAAATGTTTATTTATTTCTTCCGTATCCTTACTTTCAAAAACAAGATCATCTAATTCTGATTTTAATTTATTGTTGAAAATTTGAATTGCTTTTCCGTATGGTTCATTTTTTATTTCCTGTAGTGAATAAGGTTTTCCTATGTTAAACTTTATTTTTTTTCCGAAACTTCGGAAGGAATCATAATTAATTCCCAATGGCATTATCATCAGGTTTATATTTTCCTGCCACGAGCTCAAAGCGAGGCGTGCTGTGCCTTTCATAAGCGGGCGAAGTTTCCATTCATTAATGCAGCGCCCTTCGCTGAAAATAAGAACAACACCATTTTGCCTGAAAATATCTTTGCATTTTTCAAAAGTTGAGTAATTGTGTTCAAGATTTTCAACTCCTTCAGTTACTCTGTAAACAGGAAGCATATTAAGAGAGAACAGCAATTTTGAATAAAAACTATTTTTATAAACGTCGCCACGAACTAGAGAATGAACCGGTCGTTTAAAGAGAGTTGCAATAATTATTGCGTCAAGAAATGAATTAGGATGATTTGCACAAATAAGTAACGGGCCTTCAAAATTCAGCAAATGCCTCTGCTTAATTTTAATTGAAATGCAATAAAAGTACAAAGCAAATTTTGCCGGGATTTTGAGGATCTTATAAAGCAAGGTTTTTTTGTGAAAATAGATAAATATTTTTCAAAGTTTAAGTATCTCTCTATTATTCAAAAGCAATTTATGAAACCTGTTCAA
>JAFDXB010000242.1 GCA_018268175.1 Bacteroidota bacterium
ATCAAGGATAGGCATACCGTAAATTGGCGATTGCGGATCTGTTTTTGCAGCAGGGTTTACTACATCATTAGCTCCAAGAATCAGTACAACATCAGTGGTTTTAAATTCTTCGTTTGCTTCTTCCATTTCCATTAGTTTTTCGTATGGAACATCGGCTTCAGCCAGCAAAACGTTCATGTGGCCCGGCATACGGCCGGCTACAGGGTGAATTGCATATTTTACTTCAACGCCTTTATCTCCTAATAATTTTTCAAGTTCGTGGCAAGTGTGCTGTGCCTGAGCAACAGCTAAACCATATCCCGGAACTATAATTACCTTGTTGGCATAAGACATTACCATTGCAGTGTCTGACACAGAAATTTCTTTATAGATTCCATGTTCCGTACCGGCAGCAGAGCCGCTTTTAGTTCCACCAAATGAGCCGATAACTACATTTAGCAGGCTTCTGTTCATTGCGTTGCACATTAATATTGTAAGGAGTGTTCCGGCGGCACCAACCAAAATACCACCGGTAAGCATTACTTTATTGTCGTACATAAATCCGCCGGAGGCGGCAGCAACACCGGTAAAACTGTTAAGCAAGGAAATTACCACAGGCATATCCGCACCGCCTATTGGCAGAACGAAAAATATTCCATACAATAGCGATAGGACAAAAGTTGCATAAAAAAACATTAGGAAATTTGATTCTGAAGTGTTGTAAGTGGCCACTGCTCCGGAAATTACAAGTATCAATAAAATCAAATTAAATATATGCTGCCCTTTGAAATTAATATCTTTTAGTTTGCCACTAAGTTTTAAATAAGCAATAATACTACCGGCAAAAGATATGGTTCCAATAATAAGCCCTGCAATTATTGCAATATATAATCCTGTAGGGTTTCCTGTTTGAACTTCACCTGTTTGCAGATGATTAAATTCAATTATAGAAATAAGCATTGCACAAGCACCGCCCATACCATTAAAGAGGCTTACCATTTCCGGCATTGAGGTCATCTTTACTTTTTTTGCTACAACCCAACCCGAAACAGTACCGATTATTAGAGCGATAAATATATATCCGCGGTTAGCGAGACTACCTTGAGCATATAAAAATATTGTCGCAAATATTGCGATAGTCATTCCAAATGCAGCAATCAAATTTCCCCGCCTTGCGGAAGATGGATGACTGAGCATTTTTAATCCTACAATAAAAGTAATTGATGCGATAAGATAAATAATGGTCAGGATATTTGGATACATCCGTAAGAATTTTAGGATTTTTGTTTTTTAGATTTAAACATTTCAAGCATTCTGTCGGTTACTACAAAGCCGCCTACAACATTTAAGGTTCCCAAAACCACAGCAAGAAAGCCAAGTACCAGAGCAAGATAATTTTGCGGATCAGCACTTCCCATTACTATTATAGCTCCTATAATTACAACCCCATGAATTGCATTTGCGCCACTCATTAACGGTGTGTGCAGCACTGATGGCACTTTGCCGATAATTTCTATGCCGGCAAAAATCATTAACACAATTATGTAAATACTGTCCTGATTTATAGTAATCCAATTAAAAAACTGCTCCATAATATTTATTTTACCATGTGTGCTGAAGAATTTTTTACAAGTTCATCTTCAAATGTCAATGAATTATTTACAATCATTAACTCAATAAAATTGGTTATATTTTTTCCATATAATTTTGATGCATCGCGAGGAAGTTCAGATTGAAGATTTGAATTTCCAACTATACAAATTCCATTAAAGTAAATGGTTTCATTATTTTTGGTAACAGGTGTGTTTCCGCCGGTTGCTGCCGCAAGATCAATAATTACAGATCCGCTTTTCATTTCTGCTAACATTTGCTCATCAATTAAAATTGGGGCCTTCTTACCGGGAATTTGAGCTGTTGTAATAATTACATCAGATTTTTTTACACTTTCACCTATTTTAAGTTTTTGCCTTTCAATAAAATCCTTTGATTGTTCAACAGCATAACCCCCACTTTTACTTGCATCAGCAGCGCCTTCAACTTCTATAAATTTTGCACCAAGGCTCATAACCTCTTCTTTCACTGCAGGCCTGGTATCAAATACTTCAACTACAGCGCCCAATCTTCTTGCGGTAGCAATAGCCTGCAAACCGGCAACACCGGCTCCTAAAACCAAAAGTTTTACAGGGCGGATTGAACCTGCCGCAGTCATAAACATTGGGAAATAACCGGGATATAAATTCGCTGCAAGCAAAACTGCTTTATAACCTGCAATATTTGCCTGGCTGCTTAAAACATCCATTGACTGAGCACGTGTTGTTCGCGGTAATTTGTCAAGACTGAAAACAGTAACAGAATTTTCTTGCCACGCTTTAATCCTGTCGGGATAAAAAGCAGGGTGATATACACCAATTAATATTTTATTGGAAAATTTTGATTGGTCCTGTTCCGGGAAATTTATAGATAAGATCACATCACTCTTAGCAATCACATCATTCCTATCTGATATTGAAGCGCCTGCATAAAGGTAATCTTCGTTTTTAAAAAAAGAATTTGCGCCTGCACCTGATTCAACAATTACTTCACAACCTGTTTTTTTTAAAGAAGCTATATGTTCCGGCAAAACAGAAACACGTTTATCGAAAGCCGGTTCTTTTAAAACTCCAATTACCATACAAGTTTTTTAATATCTGATTTTAAAGTGTTGCTTTGTTTTAAATTCGTGACGAAAGAAAACAATTCCTATTTTAAATAGATCAATAGATAGAGTTACGAGTTTATCATTTTTAATGTGC
>JAFDXB010000243.1 GCA_018268175.1 Bacteroidota bacterium
AAGCTTTTTCCCGTAATACCGTTTGGAAACCTGTTTAATGATTGCGGCCGGTTTTTTAAATATGGCAAAATATATGGCGACATTAAAAAATAATAATTAAGCAAATCTCTCTTTGTATATTTTTCTGCCGGCCAAAAAACCTTATCTAAATTGGTAAACTGAATATCGTGGCCTCCTATTTTTTTTACCTGTGTTTTTTCTTTGGGGTTTAAAAATGTTGTAACATCTTTTCCCTTTTTTGCTGTAACAATTGGCTGGTCCTTTTTTGATTTAGGCATAACTTTTTCAGTTTTAGTTTTCTTTTCCAAAACAACATCTTTAGCATTTTTATCTTCTCTCATTCCTTTAAATGAAGGATGCCTCATAATTCCATCTTTAGTTAGTTCACGATAACTCACTTCACAAATTAATTCCGGCTTTAGCCAAAAAGCTTCGGCGTGTGGCGGGTTTGGACGAAAACGGCTCGGTGAATTATAATCCGGTGTGTGGCCAAAAGGAATTTTGTTTGTTTGAAGTGGCTTAAATCTTTTTAAAAGTTCCTTTTGTTCTTTTACATTAAAACCTGTACCTATTTTTCCGGTGTACAATAATTCTCCATTTTTATATACTCCGGCAAGAAGAGCGCTAAAAGGTTTTGAAGTTCCATCATTTACTGTGTAGCCACCTATAACCACCTCCTGCCGCAATTCGGTTTTTATTTTAAGCCAGTCTTTTGACCTGTTGCCTTCATTATAAACTGAATCCTTTCTTTTGGCAATAATACCTTCAAGCCCAATATTATCGGCACTTTTAAAGAATGCTTCACCTTCTTCTTCAATAAAATCACTAATCAAGACAATGTCGCTTTGTGGCAACACATCAGTTAATATTTTTTTTCTTTCAATTAACGGAATGTTTTCAAGGTTGTAGCCATCAATCCATAATATATCAAACACATAAAATAATAACGTACCATCGGTTTCGCTTCTCCAGTTTTGCAATGAACCAAAGTCGGATTTTCCATTTTGGTCGGCAACAATAATTTCGCCGTCGAGTATCATTTTTTTGTTCCAGGAAGTAAGTTCATCAAAAACCGGATAGTATTTATCGTTAAAAGATTTGCTGTTTCGTGAAAGCAGTTCCACATTTTTCCCGTTAAGAATAGCAATGCAACGGTAACCATCCCATTTTACTTCAAAAAGCCAGTTTTTATCAGAAAAAGGTGCATCAACCAGAGTTGCGAGCATTGGTTCAACTTTAGTTGGAATTGCTTTTCTAACTGCTCCCGCAGGAAATTTTAGTTCTTTTGCTTTTGCCATGGCAAAGAAGAATAAAATTCTGTGCCATTAAGATTGAGGATTACCGAAAATTGCTTCCTTAAGCATCGATCGGAAATATTTTAGAAGTAATCCTGCTGTTAATATAAATGCCATAAGTCCGCTGAAAAATATAAAAGCCAACAAACTGAAGGTAATTTTGTATGGTGAGTGAAAGTCGTATGGAGGTTCAGGCTTATCTAATGTTTGAACAATAGGCGTAACTTTTTGAAGCCTCCAAAGTGCATCTTCGCGGTTTGAAATTGCAGCATCGCGCTGGCGCAGAACTCTGTCTTTTTCCATTACCACGTTAGATTTTGGCAATTGATACTGAAGTTTATTTGGGTCAACAAACATTGTTGTATTAGACAATTGCACCGATTTCCTGTCATAAGAATTAGCTACGTTTTGCAATGAATCTACTTTTTTAACAGTAAACTCATAATCAACAGAAGCTTTTTGAATTTTGAGTGATTTATAAAAATCAGAAATTACATTAATCAGGGCATAGCTTACGGGCCTTACAAGTTTTTTGTTTGAGCTGGTAAAGCGCAATTCCAGAATACCATTTTTATTAATTTTTGCATCAATATCAGGTTCCATCAAATCTCCGGCAACGGCTGCAAGTTCGGTTTCATTTGCCGGCACTTGTACAGTTTTATTCCAGAACCATTTATTTTTATTGTATTCTTCAATTATTAACTGACCTATTTTTTTGTTATCAAACTCAGGTAATTGTTTTAATGCAACAGCTTCACGCGTTGAGCGGCTTTGTGCAAGTTCAACAATATTTATTGTAGCTTCCTGGCTAAAGCTTTGCGAAGGAATATTTATACCAAGGAGACTTGACAGCCCGGCACTGCTCAAAGTATTGTCGTTAGTGCTGTTAAGTGGGAACACAGATGCAAAAGATGTATATTTTGTGGGCCTGCCAAGCATTATAATAAATACAACTATTGCAGAAACAAGCCCTGCACCAAGTATCAGAAATTTAAACTTAGAAAGTTTTTTATAAGACCTATATAAAAAATCCTGTGTTGTCATTTACTTAATATACTTAAAAATAATTGCGGTAAGAATAACCGGCACTGCGGCAATAAGCGTTGATTTTGCAATATCGCTCAATTCTGAACCCTGAGGTCTAACAGGTACTGTAATAACAGAGCCTTCTTCAACTTTTGGGTACATCCTTATAAAGAAAATACTCTTTGTTCGTTTACTTTTGCCGTTTGCATAAGTAACGTAAATTCTTTTCCGCCAGGGGCGGATACCAAAGCCGCCTGCCTTATCAACATAATACATCAGGTTTGTGTGATCTTTATCAAAGGCAATTTTAAGTGGAGACTGAACGGTTCCTTCAATAGATATAAATGGATTTTTTTCCGGAATTACTATTATATCATTTTCCTGCAATACAATATCATATTTTGAACCTTTGAATTGAAGAGCCTTTTCAAGATCAATAGAAACCGGTTCGTCAAGATTTACTTTTGCTCTCGAAATGCTATCTCTCAAAACGTTGCCTTCTGCATCGCGAATTTTTTGTCCAAATAATTTTTCGCGGAAATAATTTGTTTTATTACGCAACAACACAGCACCTGAAACATTTGCATTGTCTTTAAGGCCGCCGGCTCTTTCAATAAACGATGAAAGTGTTTCAAATTTATTAAGTCGTGGATATTTTCCCGGGAAATTAACAAGGCCACGAAGTTCTACATTTTCCTGAAGTTCAAAAGTTGGGTTTTTTCTTACAAATACCTGATCAAAGGGTTTTAATAATATTTTACCTGCAATTGAATCAAGTTGCAGATCAGGCAATACCGCAAATGACCTAACAATAGTACGTGTTGGTTTTAAACCGCGCTGTGCTGAATCAATGTCAACAATACTTGAAATTTCGAGCCGCCCGAATTGAGCTGATTGTTTAATTCCACCGGCCAGATATAGTAAATCGAGCAAAGTCATTTTATCATATTTTTTATAAGGGCCTTGTTTGCGCACCTCACCAAAAATCTCCACAAATTGCTCTTCACCAAATTCCGCTTTTGAAAAAATCTGAATTACATCGTCGGGGCTTATAAGAATATTATTCGGCGAACTAATGAAATCTTTGTTTATTCCGGAGAGGTCAACTTCAAACTTTTGAGTGTTTAGCCCACCCGAATCGGTCAAGGATCTAAACACAAAAGCTCTGTTCAGATATGAATCTTTTGTTAGCCCGCCGGCTTTGTTTATAATATCAAATATTTTGTCACCCGGTTTTATTTCATAAGCGCCGGGGTAATTTACTTCACCTTTTATTTCAACCTGATTTTTAATTTCAGGGTTTATAAGATTTGCCCTCACAACATCACCATCTTCTAAAATATAATCAGGTAATGAACCGTTAAGTATTTTTTGTACATCTATATTTCTAATAATCTGTTTTTCGTTTTCTACTCTTACCACAGAAATTGCAGATAGCAATGCTTCCGGTGTAAAACCTCCGGAATATTTTATAAGAGCTTTTATACCTTCATTTTTTCTTAGTTGATAATACATTGGCCTTTTAAATTGTCCGGTTGCCAACACCTTTTTTTCTACAAAGCCAACAATTACAAAATCGTTATTCAGCAGGTAGGTTCGTTTACCAAAATCACCGGAGGTGAGATATTTATAAACGTCGAGTGAATCAATAATTTGGCCATTACGTTTAATAATTATGCTTCTTAAATTCCCGTAAGGAGTAACGCCACCTGCCATTGCAACAACATTAAAACCGTTTGCAAAAGCCGACACTGTAAGCGGGCCCGGGATATTTACTTCACCAACAACATTTACATTTATGGTACGTGGCAAGCCCATTGCAACAGAAATTTTAGTACCTCCCGGCACTACTCTTCTGAAACGCGAAGTGATAACTTGTTTTGCTTCATCAAAAGTTAATCCTTGCACATTTATTTTCCCCAGTCCTTCGGGGAAAATGCTGCCATCACGGGCAACAACATAGCTTTGCTGATATTCGGCAGCGCCCCATAGCGAAACAATAATATTATCACCAACGCCAATTGGGTAATCCGGGGGCGGTGATGACAGTTCTGAAAGATTTGTTACGGCAGAATTGCGGAAAATATTTTCACCAAAGGTGGAATTTATATCGTACCTGTTTTTTGAA
>JAFDXB010000244.1 GCA_018268175.1 Bacteroidota bacterium
GAGTAGTTTCTTTTGACATGATTTTATTTATTACAGCAAAAAATCCATGCCATAATAATTAATTTAAAGTGGTGCTATGTTTTGCCAATTTTAGGTTTTTTGTGTCGCTCCTCCGGAGCTTGGGTGGAATTTGGGGAAGCCGACAAAGAAATTCAAAATCAAGAAATCCAAAATTATTTACGATTTTAGATTGGTAGATTTTAGATTGACGATTGTGTGATTTTAGATTTTAGATTGTGAGATTGGGAAAAATCAAGAAATCAAGAAATCAAAAATCCAAAATCAAGAAATCAAGAAATCAAAAATCAAAAATCAAAAATCAAGAAATCAAGAAATCAAAAAATCCAAAATCAAATAAGCATTACAGCAGGATTTTCCATAAACCGTTTAAATGTTTGCAGAAATGAAGCTCCTACTGCACCATCAACACTTCTATGGTCGCAGCTAAGAGTAACCTTCATTATGTTAGTAACTGTAAATTCATTGTCTTTTCTAATTACTGTTTCTTTTATTTTGCCTATGGCAAGAATTGCACTGTCGGGCGAATTAATAATTGCAGTAAATTCATCAATGTCCATCATTCCAAGATTTGAAATGGTGAAAGTATTACCACTGAATTCTGAGGGCTGTATTTTTTTATCGCGTGCTTTTGCATACAATTCTTTTGAATCGCGTGCAATTTGCGATAATGATTTTTTATCGGCATTTGTAATAACAGGAACTATCAGGCCATCGGGCAAAGCCACTGCAGAACCTATATTTATATAATTATACCTTCTTATATTTTCTCCCATCCAACTGCTGTTTACATCCGGATGTTTTAATAATGCCATTGCAGCCGCTTTTATAGCTAAATCGTTGAAGGATATTTTCTCTTCACTTACTTCATTCATTGCCACCCTTGCCTTCATTGCATTATCCATGTTTATTTCCATGGTTAAATAAAAATGCGGAGCTGAATATTTACTCTCGCCAAGGCGACGGGCAATAGTTTTACGCATCTGGCTTACAGGAATATCCGTATATGCATTTTCATTTGGAGTTTGCGCCTGTACCTGCTGAGTTTTTGCGGCCGGTTTAAATTCATCAATATCTCTTTTTGTAATTCTGCCGCCATCTCCGGTTCCTTTTATTTCTTTTAAATTGTAGCCTTTATCAGCAGCCATTTTTTTCGCCAAAGGCGATGCTTTTATTCGTGAATTGTCATCGCTTTCATTATTTTTTTCCTGAAGGCCTTTTTTATTTTCTTCGCCTTCGGCGGATGTAACCTCAGCTTTGCTCTCGGCTTTCTTTTCAATATTATTTGAACCTGATTTTTCAGCATTTACATATTCTGTTACATCAGTTCCTTCCTTTCCGATTAATGCTATAAGCTGATTAACTTTTGCTGCGCTGCCGGCAGGAACACCAATATACAGTAAAGTGCCATCCTCATAACCATTTACTTCCATTGTAGCCTTATCGGTTTCAACTTCTGCAAGTACATCATCAGCCTTTACTTTATCGCCAACACTTTTATTCCAGGAAATTATTTTGCCTTCTTTCATTGTATCACTCAATAAAGGCATACGAATTTCTTTTACGCCTTCAGGAAGTTTTACATCAGCTTTCTTTTCCTCTTTTTGTGATGATTTATTATTTTCTACTTTGGTTTCTTTATCAGAAGATTGCTTATCATTGCTATCTTTTGAAGATGAATTTTCTTTTTCCAAAATTGATTTGTAATCTTCGCCGGGTTCTCCTAAAACTGCAAGCACTCCATTTACCGGCACTGCTTTACCGGCTTCTGCACCTAAATATAACAGTGTTCCTTCCTGATAACTTTCAACATCCATTGTTGCTTTATCAGTTTCCACGCTTGCTATTACATCACCGGATTTTATTTTGTCGCCAACTTTTTTATTCCAGGAAGCTATTACTCCTTCTGTCATCGTATCGCTCAAAAGCGGCATTCGAATTACTTCAGCCATATTATTTTTTTATAAGAAAGCCCGAAATTAATGTAAAAAGCACAAACTAAATATCCAGATCAAGTTTGAGAGTGTCTTTTAATTGCTTTACTAAAGGATATTTATTTATTAATCTTTCAAGCTGTTCCTTTTTGGTTAATATTTTTTCTGCCGGCGCTATTTCCTTTTCTTCCAACAGAAATTTATAATTGAGAGATTTATTTTTAAAGAACTCCTGCAAAAATATTACTAATTCTGCTCTTTCATTTTCAATATAAGTGCGTTGAAACGAAGAAGAAACCTTTATTTCAATTTTGTCTTCCTCACAACAATACACTTCAGCATCTTTAAAATATCTTGCTGCTGCCTGCTTTTTATCATCTTCCAATTTTTCAATAAACAAATTCCAGCATTTTAAGATGTTTTCATTGCTTAACTCAAGCTGGTTGCGGCTTTTGTCTTCATAAATAATTTGTTCGCGAATTTTTGCTAACGAAGAAAGTTTCTTTTTAGGGCCTTCTTCTTCCACAGTTTCTTTTACAATTTTTTTCGGTGTCGGCTCTTTTATTATAAGCTTTGCTGTTTGCACAGGCTTATCTTTCATAGGTATATAACCTACATTTTTAAAAGCCATAACCTTATAATCAGTTACTTTTTTTTTTGAAAGAGAATCATTTTCCATGATTTCAATAGCCTGGCTTAAATAGGTAAGTTTAATCAGCGCCATTTCCACATGAAGTTTTTTATTTCTGGCTTGCTTATAATTCAGTATTGATTCGGTAACAAGGTTCAGGGCCCCTAATATCCAGCCCAACGAGGTTTCGGCGGCAATTAGTTTGTATTTATCTTTAAAATCTTCCGCAACTTCAAGAAGCGAAATTGATTTTTTGTCTTTGCAAATAAGGAGGTTTCTTAAAAATTCAGAAAAGCCATCTAAAAACGTATCACCCTCAAAACCACGGTTTGTTACATCATCAAAGAGCATCATAACATCAGCAAGTTCTTGCTTTTGCATGAAGGCCATAAGTTTGAAGTAATAATCTTCATCCAAAATGTTCAGATGTTCGAGAGTATTAGCATATTCAAGGCTTCCTTCAGTAAAGCTTACAATTTTATCAAGAATTGAAAGAGCATCGCGAAGACATCCCTCGCTTTTTTGAGCAATAACATGAAGAGCAGCTTTTTCTGCACTAATGTTTTCGTTTTTAACTATTGATTTCAGATGATTTACAGTATCATTTATTGTTATTCTTTTAAAATCAAAAATTTGGCATCGGCTTAATATTGTAGGTAAAATTTTATGCTTTTCAGTTGTTGCAAGAATAAATATTGCAAATGGCGGCGGTTCTTCAAGGGTTTTTAAAAAAGCATTAAAAGCAGCCTGACTCAGCATGTGAACCTCATCAACTATGTAAACTTTATACTTTCCCGCTTGCGGTGCAAAACGAACCTGCTCGGTTAACGATCTTATATCATCAACGGAGTTGTTACTTGCAGCATCAAGTTCATGAATATTAAGTGAAGTGCCATTATTGAAAGAAACACAACTATTACATTTATCACATGCTTCTCCTTCCGGAGTGCGGTTTTCGCAATTTATTGTTTTGGCCAGAATTCGTGCACATGTGGTTTTGCCAACGCCCCGAGGGCCGCAAAATAAAAATGCATGCGCCAACTGATCGTTGTTTATAGCATTTTTTAAGGTTGTTGTGATATGCGACTGGCCAATTACGGTGCTGAAATTTTGCGGGCGGTATTTCCTGGCAGA
>JAFDXB010000245.1 GCA_018268175.1 Bacteroidota bacterium
GATGATGAATTAATTGAAGCAATTTCCATTGGTGTAAGAATATCCATTCTGCTGCGTGGTGAGCAAAGCATCACATGGGCAAGAGGTGTTGGAATACCTTTTTCATTCAACATAGTAACCAGGGCTTCGCCGATTCCCAAATCGGTAATTAAGTTTTCAGTTTTATAAAACGATGTTTCAGGATAATTTTCAGAAGTCTGTTTTATTACTTTTCTATCAGCAGCAGTAAATGCACGTAAAGCATGTTGCACTTTTAAACCTAACTGCGAAAGGACTGAAGGTGGTACATCCATTGGGTTTTGAGTACAGAAATAAATACCTACACCTTTTGAGCGAATTAGTTTAATTATTGTTTCTATTTGTTGCAACAAATCTTTAGAAGCCTCCTGAAAAACAAGATGCGCTTCATCTATAAACATTATAAGCTTCGGCTTTTCCAGATCTCCCACCTCAGGCAAAGTGCTGTATAATTCGGCAAGCATTTGCAACATAAATGTTGAAAATAATTTTGGCTTGTCCTGAATATCAGCAACTCTGAGAATGCTAATTACACCACGGTTGCCGGACTTTTGCATAAGGTCTTCAACTTCAAAACTTTTTTCACCGAAAAAAATATCAGCACCCTGTTGTTGAAGTTCTATTACTTTTCTTAAAATGGTTCCTGTAGAAGTAGTGGATATTTTACCATATTTAGATTCAATTTCACTTTTGCCTTCGGCAGAAATATATTGAATAACTTTTGTAAAATCTTTCAAATCAAGCAATGGCAAATTATTATCATCGCAAAATTTAAATATCAGTGAAACAATACCTCCTTGAGTGTCATTAAGCCCTAAAATTTTACTGAGTAAAACGGGGCCAAACTCACTAACGGTTGCCCGCAAACGAACGCCATCCTTTCCTGAAAGGCTTAAAAGTTCTACAGGGAATGCAGATGGGGAATAAGAAAGATTCATTTTAGAATACCGTTCAGTTATCTTTCCGTTTTCTGCTCCCGGAGCCGCAATTCCGCTTAGGTCTCCTTTTATATCCATCAAAACAACCGGTATTCCTTCATCACTTAGAAATTCACTAATAACCTGAAGAGTTTTTGTTTTTCCCGTTCCTGTTGCTCCGGCAATTAAGCCATGGCGATTAAGAGTTTTTAGAGGAAGGAATATTTTTGCTTCAGGAATAACTTCGCCATCAAGCATGGCGCAACCAATTTGAACTGACTCTCCTTTGAAAGTATAGCCTGAATTAATTACCTCAACGAATGCTTGTTTATCCATACTGATATTTATATGGTTTGCAATTTACGATTCAGATATCTATCAACCAAGATAGGTCAATATGGAATAAAACTAATGATAATAGAATAATTGAAAAAGGAATTCTTCAGAACATATCTGAAGGTGAAAAACAATATTAACCTTGCGATTAAAAAATTATGCAAGAAGTAATATTATTCATCGCACCATATTTGAAGAGGGTGTTTGCTTATGAAAAGATGAATAAGAAAGGCCACCGGTATAATTCAATGGGCCTTTAAAATTGCTTAAATAATCAATTAAGGAAAAATACCTCTCATCACTTATTTTAGGAGTTTTAATTAAATGGATATTCACCTTATATAATTTATTTTCTTACATATTTCTTCTGTACTGCCCTCCTACATCATATAATGCATTTGTGATTTCACCTAATGAACAATATTTTACGGTATCCATTAATTGTTCAAAAATATTTTCATTTCTAACGGCAGCTTCTTTCAATTTGTCAAGCTTTTCTTTACCAACTTTTTTATTCCGCTCTTTAAATTTTTCAACATTATTTATCTGCAATTCCTTTTCTTCTTTTGTAGAGCGTATTACTTCAGATGGCAAAACGGTGGGTGAACCTTCTTTACTTAAAAATGTATTTACACCTACAACCGGATATTCGCCTGTATGTTTCAGTGTTTCATAATACAAGCTCTCTTCCTGAATCTTATTTCGCTGATACATTCTTTCCATTGCACCCAAAACACCGCCTCTGTCAGATATTCTGTCAAACTCAATAAGAACCGCCTCTTCAACAAGGTCAGTTAATTCTTCAATTAAAAAAGAACCCTGATTAGGATTTTCGTTTTTTGCTGTTCCGAGTTCACGGTTTATTATTAATTGTATTGCCATTGCTCTTCTAACACTTTCTTCGGTAGGAGTGGTTATTGCCTCATCGTATGCATTTGTGTGTAGCGAATTACAATTATCATAAATAGCATAAAGCGCCTGAAGTGTTGTTCGTATATCATTAAAATCAATTTCCTGGGCATGTAAACTTCTTCCACTTGTTTGAATATGATATTTCAATTTCTGGCTTCTGCTGTTTGCTTTATATTTATACTTCATTGCTTTTGCCCAAATTTTCCGGGCTACACGCCCGATAACACTGTATTCGGGATCCATGCCATTACTAAAGAAAAAAGATAAGTTTGGAGCGAAGTCGTCTATCTTCATTCCTCGGCTTAAATAATATTCAACATAGGTAAAACCGTTTGACAATGTAAATGCAAGTTGAGTAATAGGGTTTGCACCTGCCTCCGCAATATGATAGCCGCTAATGCTTACACTATAAAAATTCTGAACATTATTATTTATAAAATATTGCTGCACATCTCCCATTAATTTTAATGCAAATTCCGTTGAAAAAATGCAGGTGTTTTGTGCCTGATCCTCTTTCAAAATATCAGCCTGAACAGTTCCCCGAACAGAACTCAATGCTTTTGCTTTTATTTGTTCATAAATATCTGATGGCAATACATCAGAACCGCTTAAGCCAAGCAATCTTAATCCCAAACCATCGTTTCCTTCCGGAAGTGAACCTATCATTTCGCTGTTAAGCGGAGTAACATCTTTTCCATCTGTACCGGAATACTTTGGTAATCCTTCAACAGAAAAATGTGTTTCAATTATTTTATTAACCTGATCTTTTAAACCATTTTCAATAATATATTTTTCACATTGCTGATCAATTGCTGCATTTAAAAAGAATGCAAGAATAATTGGTGCAGGCCCATTAATAGTCATGCTTACAGATGTTTTCGGGTCGCACAAATCAAAGCCGCTGTATAATTTTTTAGCATCATCAACTGTTGCAACACTTACTCCTGAATTACCGATTTTCCCATATATGTCCGGCCTGTATGCAGGATCCTGCCCATACAGAGTAACACTGTCAAATGCTGTGCTGAGGCGCTTTGCAGGCTGGCCTTTGCTTACATAGTGAAACCTTTTATTTGTTCTTTCCGGCCCGCCTTCACCGGCAAACATTCTCGTAGGGTCTTCACCTTCCCGCTTTAGCGGAAATACACCGGCAGTAAAAGGAAATTCACCGGGAACATTTTCCTGAAGTTGCCATTTTAAAATATCTCCCCAGTCAGAATAACGTGGAAGTATAACTTTAGATATTTGGGTGCCTGATAAACTTTTATAAATTAATGGCTGTCTTATAATTTTATCTCTTACTTTAAATTCATAAAATTCTCCTGCATATCTTTTTTGCAACTCAGGCCACCCATCAAGCAAATGCTTGCAATGGTTATCAATTTTCTTTTCAAGTTCATTTATCTTATTAACAAGAAGATCATTATCGCCAACAATTTTTAAACTTCCTTTTAATTTATATAATGAGGAAGCTAGTTCCTTTTGCTCATTCACCCAGGCATCATAATTTTTAACAGCCTCTGAAATTTCAGAAAGGTAACGCACCCTTGAGGGTGGAATAATCGTTGATTTATTTGAGGTGTCTTTTAAGTGAACCACATGGTCGGTATGTCCATTAAACTGAACCCCTGTTTTTACTTCAATTTTTTCCATAAGCAGGTTGAACAATTCATTAACACCTGCATCGTTAAATTGAGCGGCAATTGTTCCTACCACAGGTAGTTCTTCATCTTTTGCACTCCATAATTCATGATTCCGTTTATACTGTTTTTTTACATCATGAAGAGCATCTGCCGCATTGGCTTTATCAAATTTATTTATGCAAATTACATCAGCATAATCAAGCATATTAATTTTTTCAAGCTGCGATGGGGCGCCGTATTCAGGCGTCATAACATACATGCTCAAATCACAATAGTCTAAAATAGAAGCGTCGCTTTGGCCAACTCCGGCGCTTTCTAAAATAACGAAGTCATAACCTGCATTTTTACAAATCGTTATTGCTTCCTGAACATGCTTGCTTAAGGCAACATCTGTTTCCCGAGTTGCCAAACTTCGCATATATGCCCGCGGCGAAGAAATTGAATTCATCCTGATTCTGTCGCCAAGCAGTGC
>JAFDXB010000246.1 GCA_018268175.1 Bacteroidota bacterium
GAGTTTGCGTTGGTTTTTGGAAATTATTCTGTTTCAATTACTGTTCCTGCCGACCATATAGTTATGGCTACCGGTGAATGTAAAAATTACAACGAAATCCTAACTTCTGCGCAGCAGGAAAGATGGAATAAAGCACAAACAGCAAAAGATGTTGTTGAAATTGTAACACTTGCTGAGGCAAAAACCGCTGAAAAAAGCAGATCAAAAAACAAGAAAACATGGTTGTTTAAAGCAGATATGGTTCGGGATTTTGCTTTTGGAAGCAGCAGAAAATTTATATGGGACGCAATGCCTGAATATGTTGAAGGTAAAAAAGTAATGTGCATGAGTGCTTATGCAAAAGAAGCTTATGGATTATACCGTAAGTACAGTACAAAACTTGTTGCTCATACTATTAAAACCTATTCAAAATTAACAATACCATACCCCTACCCTGTGGCGCAATCTATTGAAGCTCAAAGCGGGATGGAGTACCCAATGATATGTTTTAATTTTGGCCGTACTGAAAAAGATGGAACCTACAGTGAAGCTACTAAAAACGGAATGATTGGGGTGATTATACATGAAGTGGGGCACAATTTTTTTCCTATGATTGTTAATAGCGATGAACGCCAATGGAGTTGGATGGATGAAGGGCTGAATACATTTTGCCAGTATATTACAGAGCAACAATGGGATGAAAATTTTCCGTCGCAAAGAGGGCCGGCATATAAAATTGTTGATTATATGAAACTGCCTAAAGATCAGCTTGAACCTATTATGACGAACAGCGAAAACATTATTCACTTTGGCCCAAATGCTTATGCAAAGCCGGCTACAGGATTAAATATATTAAGAGAAACTATTTTAGGCCGTGAACTTTTCGATTTTGCTTTTAGAGAATACTCACGAAGATGGGCATTTAAACATCCCACGCCTGCTGATCTTTTCCGAACCATGGAAGATGCCACTGCCACAGACCTTGACTGGTTTTGGAGAGGTTGGTTTTACAATACCGATCCTTGCGATATTGCAATAGATACAGTTAAATATGCCGTTTTAAGTGATATAGAATCAATACAACAAGATAACAAAATAGAATTTGTGCCTGTAAAAAAGGCTCTGCTTGATACATTTATGGATATATCAAAAATCAGAAATAAGGCAGACAAAAATATTATTCCAAGGACTTCCACAGATACTTCATTGCAGGATTTTTATTACAAATACGGACGTGGAAATGCAAAAGTTGATACTTCAGCCTATAAAGTTACTTCGCGGCCGCCGCAAATTTTAAGTGCTACGGAAAGAGAAAAATATAAAAACCTGCATTTGTATGAAATCTCACTAATAAATAAAGGAGGGCTTGTAATGCCCGTTATTATTGAGTTTACATTTAATGATGGAAGTAAAGACACGGTAAGGTATTCAGCACAAATATGGAGAAAGAATGAAAACAAAATCACCAAAGTTTTCTCTTTTGATAAGCCGGTAGTAGCATTTCGGTTAGATCCGTTAAAAGAAACCGCTGACATAGATGTTTCAAATAATAACTGGCCAGCAGTAACCATACCTTCAAAATTTCAAATGTATAAGGAAAGAGGAAAAACTTCAGGAGAAGGAAATGCAATGCAGCGTATGCTGAATTAACTTGCAGGAAACTATCCTTGTAAAAATTTCAGTTTTTTAAAAATTTTGTTATTTTTACACACATCCGCGTATGCGGCTCCCGCCAATATCGCTATCTCTATAAAAATACATCGGTTTGTATGTATGTTTTTTAGTGTCAATTAACCGCTAATTTCTATTACTTAAATTAAATTAAAATTGACATGCAAAAATTTACACTTGCACTTTTATTTTCACTGATTGCAGCCTTCGGGTATTCCCAGTGTGCTGAAATTACTTCGTACACCATTAATTCACCGTCGCCGGGAAACTATTCTATAACGGTAAATTATACAGGTACGCCCGGCCAAACTCACATTAACGCTGTTACTTTTTGCAGCTCAAATGGAGTGAGCGATTTATTTTCGGTTGACTGCATTCCGGTAAATGCTTCTGGCACTTCAGTATTTAATGTATCATGTGCAGCAACTCCTGTGGTTGTTCTGGTTCCATCATCAGGGCCTTGCAATACCGGATTTCCCTGTGGTGCGCCAACATTTGTTTTTGGGCCTGTAGGCGGACCTCTTCCTATAAAAATGGATAATTTTTATGCTTCAAGAAATGGATCGGAAGTTTCTATGAGTTGGGAAACACAAACGGAAATAAATTCAAAAGAATTTGCAATTGAAAAAAATTCAAATGGCACTTTTGAAACAGTTGCTGTTGTTCCTGCTACCAACATTACTACAGGAAGCAAATACAGCTATACTGATGTAAATAATGAAAAATCTGTTAGCCAATACCGTCTTAAAATGTTTGATATGGACGGTAGTTACAGATATAGTGAAATCAGAACTGTAAAAGGTATAGGCTCTAAAACCAATTTCAGTATTTTCCCTAACCCTTCTAACGGTAACACAAAAATTTCTGTTGCAGACGTAAATGCAACTACTGAAATTCAAATTGTGAACAGTTCAGGTAAACTTATAAAAACAGTTTCTCTCAATAATCAATCAAGTGTTGACATTAATAATTTACCAAATGGTTTGTATTTGATTAGAGTGGTTAATAAAGAAACAGGAGAAATTGTAACTAAGAAATTATCAGTAATTAATTAAAGTAGGTTTTAACGACGAGTCCTGTAGAGTCGTCAAATCGGGCTGTCCGTAAGGGCAGCCTTTTTTTATTCAAAATGCAAACATTGGTATTATTTTATGTATTTGCTTTCAATCAGCCACAAATGATAGCTTGTTATTGTGCATGAAAATGAAAATCATTTTTTTAAACTTTTACCATTTTATCAGATAAGCCTATCTATGACGTAATCCCTGTTTATTCTCTTTAATTTTTAAATCAATCCCAAAACTCACATGAAATAATTAATTGAAGAAAAATTAATTGTA
>JAFDXB010000247.1 GCA_018268175.1 Bacteroidota bacterium
AATAGAAAAACAGCTTTTAAAAATTTTGAAATCTTAAATAAATGATGAATCTTTAATATTGAAAATCCGTACCATCATGTGAGTGAGGAATGCCGTAGGCATAAGTGGTGGGGAAAAAATTTCAGACGATTTAGTTTTATTTTTTTAGTTGATCGAAACAATACGACACACCATCAACAAGGGAGCATTATGATGGATGGGCACGTTATACGGAAAGCACAAATCGAAGACTTAGAAGAAATTATAAATATTTACAATTGTTCTATTTTTTCAAAATTTGAAACTGCTGATACATTAAAAATAAACTGGAAAAAAAGAATAAGCTGGTTTAAAAATCATAAATCTGAGACTTACCCAATTTTTGTTTATGAAATTAAGGGAATAGTAGTAGGTTGGATTAGTTTAAGTCCATATCGGAAAGGTCGCAAAGCATTAAGGTTTACAATTGAAATAAGTTATTATGTGCATCCAGAATTTAAACAAAAAGGTATTGGCAGTAATTTAATGGAATATGTAATAGAAATAAGCAGGGGACTGAATTACAAAACGCTTTTAGCAATCGTTTTGGATAAAAATGTAAGAAGCATAAATTTATTAACAAAGTATGGATTTTCGAAATGGGGTCACCTTCCCAATATTGCCGATTTTGATATATCAGAATGTGGGCATTTGTATTATGGATTAAGATTATAAAAAATGCTCTTCCTTCGAGAGACTCGATACAATACCGAAGGCCCAAAGTAAGTCTGTCTTTATATTTTATGGTAGATATTTTAGAAGGAAATCAATTATGCATTTCTTCTTAATTTAAATAAGCAATTAACGCCAGCCATTCGGCAAGCCCAACCAAAATGGGTGGAGTATAGACGCATTAAACAATATAAAATACGAATTTCATACTTACCCCATTTTCCCATGATTTTCAAAACAGCAATTACAATTTTCAGTATTTTTTAATTGTTTTAAATTTTCAGATATATTTGAGTTAGCTGCAACTCTCACAGACAGTCCTAAAATTTCAACAATGATTTATACAAACGACGAAGCGGACAAATCAATTAGACAAAGGAATTATTATTTGACAGTTTATTTAGTTCCAATTGCTTTAGTTGCAATTATATGCGGACTTGTTTATTGGGCTTCTTCCAATAATTATTTGCAAAAGACAGACATTACATATGGCTATTTTATGTCACTGACACCTGCTTTTTTTCTTTATGCTTTTAACAGACGGAATTGGCTGAAAATGCCCGATGGAACGTTTCATTACATTAAAGGAATTGCTCCTACACCAAAACTAAATTTCAATGAGCCGGCATTATACGAAGCGGAATATTATTATTCAAAGACCGAAAAGGCGACTTCGCTATTAGTAGGACTTGGTTTAATTGGTTTGAGTATTTGGTTAGGGCTTAAGGGTTCAAAGACAATTCTCATTCCAATAATGACCAATATTGGTGGACTTTTTATGAGCTACATTGGATTAAAAGGGTTGCTAGACAAAAGTGCAAAACTAAAGATTGCAAAAAATGGACTTTGGACAAACAAATTGGGTTTTGTTAATTGGGACGATATAAACTTTGCAGAAGTAGAAGAAGATAAAAGTGGGCGACAACCACAATTATTCTTGAACATACGTTTAAAAGGAACAAAGTTTGAAGAAGCTAACGAACCTGACGAACGGCTATTGCTTTCTGACTTGAAAGACAATGGAATGATAGAAACTGTTATTAATGGCTCAATTACAAATTACAATAACCAAAAGAAACAGAGCAGCAGCTAACAAAAGTATTTGCAAAAGCAGGGCTTGACAATGTAACATCAGCTATTTGCAAGCATCAGCTTAGGTTCGGGCTCGACGTTCAATATTCAGCTTTAGTTCTTAACCTCAACAATATACTTTCAAATGGGCATTTGTACCAGGCTGGAGAAAAAATGAATTCCCTGCCTTCGCAAATACTCTAACGTTATGTGCAACAGCTCGACAATACTCAGGTTCTGTCAGTGTTTTTTCTTTTGTTGCTTTTAGTTTGACAGATTTTGATTCAATGGAATCTATAAGGAAAATGGAGAAATCTCTCGATATTTAAAAAATGAATATGCTCTTTAAACTATGTTTGCCAAATTGAAAATTTAAAGTTGACATTTGACAATTTTATATTGACAAAGAATCTTTAAAAATGGTTTTGGTTACTCAGAAAACTTGTGAAAAGATGAACTTGAATCATTGAATCCAAGTCTTCCTGTTATGTAATTTCTACAAGACAATAAACAATATTTTGAAATTAAGGTTGAAATTGTGAAAATGAAATTCTAAGAATGCAGTACGTAGAAATTGCAGGAAAATATTTAAATCTCTGCACGACATTTAACAGCATTCTTTTTATAAATTAAGACTGACTAAAATTTTGAGGATTTGGTAGAAATTAATTCTTTAGAAACTTTGTTGAAAATAATTTTTAGATAAAACTTTATTTTACATTATACTCAGAAATTGAAAAGGTATAAATAAAACTCACTGCAGCACATAACATCGGCTTGCTGCAATGCTGGCAGACGGATAACAGCTCATCATTTTAACATTATTGAGCATTGGTTCGGGCAGACGAAACTTCAATTGGTATTTGTTCGAAACTTCAACATTTATTTATAAATTGGGCTTCGGTTCAGGCGTGACAAGCTACAAATACCAGCACTGCAGCAAGCCTCAAACGTTGGGCGTCATGCAAACCGATACTATAAACTAAGAGCAATATTTTGGACAGTTCGACAAAGCAATACATTCTTGAAAGCTTAAAAGACAAGGTAAAATCGCATAACTTGAAATCAGGTGAAGTAATTTTATTGTATGACAAAGTGGATAATAATAAAACTGAAATTACGAAGACAGTTACAGATTTCTTCACAAAGCATTCCTTAATGACATACCCGACCAAGTTTATTGTGACTGAAATTAACTATAATGACGCAGTAAACTCCATGAAGTATGGCTTGACAACAAAACCAAATTATACAGCAGTAGATGCCGAATTTTCAACTAGTGACCAAAATCAAATTGTGTACAGTTTTTTGCAATTATTTGACCATCCGAAATTTTATTCAATAGACTCAAAGCTTTACAAAGGAATATTAGATTTAAACGATTTTTGGGAAAGTGGCGGAGCGATAATAATAGACAAAAACTCGATAGGCGTACTTTGGACAAACGATTTATATGACAAATTTCAATAGATAGCACGAACGCCCAACATTGGGTTTTATGCAAGTTGGGCAGGACATTGTAACATCGCCTAATTGCAAATCCAAGCTGTGGTTCTGGCTGGACGAATAAATCTCAACTTTAGTTCTTAAATTCAATTTAATATTTTCAATCAGCAGCGGTTATGGGCAGACGGAATTCTAATTCCCAACCTGCATAAAGCCCTGTTCGTTAGCGGGCATTGTAAAGACCGACCAGTCCGAACAAATTAACTTTTGACAATGGAGAATAACGACAATAAATCAATTTCAACAAGCGGACAAGGAGCAACACCTTTCGCTCAGACATACTTTC